>JAOAEQ010000010.1 GCA_026416715.1 bacterium | reverse complement strand
ACCAAAACCTGATACATAGAGTTTGTGAAGTAGCCCTAAAAGAACGCGTCCCTCTTCTTCTTCTTGTACGTGAGGCTCCTTATTCAATAGTCCATTTAGAAAACATGCTGAAGTTAGCGAGAATCGGCGTTGATATCGTTCCACCGATGCCGGGATTCTACCATCAGCCGAAAACAGTTAGAGATATAGTCGATTTTGTTGTCGGGAAAGTATTAGATTTATTAGATATTGACCATGATTTATATCAGCGCTGGGAACCGAAATAAATCGCATTTATCAATTCAAATTTAGCATTTTATATTTCACGATGAATTTTATTTCGCAGAATAATCCGTTAAACGACCTAATCCAGAAAGTTGAATCGGAACAACGGTTAACTCGGGAAGATGGTATTCGGTTGATGCAAAGTTCGGATATCTTAACTCTCGGGTATCTAGCCGATATCGTTCGGAAAAGAACAGTAGGGGATTATGCTTATTTCAGTTCAAATATCAATATTAATCCGACGAATATCTGCGGTGCGCGTTGTCCGTTATGCGCTTTTTCCCGCGACACAACAGACTCGGATGCATATACCTTAACCTTAGATGAAATTGAAAAGAAAATTCGAGCTGTAGCGGAATTAGGTTTGGTTGAGATTCATATCGTCGGCGGAATGCATCCATCGTTACCACTCTCGTTTTATGAAGAGATGCTGCAACGGATTAAACAAATCAATCCGCAATTTTGTATTCAAGCGTTTACCGCCGTTGAACTTGACCATTTTGCGGAATTAGCGAACATTGAAGTGAGTGAAGTGCTAATTCGACTTAAACAGGCGGGATTAGATACTATCCCCGGCGGTGGCGCTGAAATATTCAGTCCGCGGGTGCGTCAGCAAATCTGCCCGAAAAAAATCTCCGGCTCTCGATGGCTTGAAATCCATCAGATTGCGCATCAGCTCGGAATCAAAACCAATGCAACCATGCTCTATGGTCATATGGAAACGTTGGAAGAACGGGTTGACCATCTCCTAGCATTACGTGAGTTACAAGATAAAACCGGCGGATTCCAATGTTTCGTTCCACTTGCTTTCCATCCAAAATATACCCGATTGTCTGGAGTAACCGGAACGACGGGATATGATGATTTGAAAGTTATCGCCGTTAGTCGAATCCTGCTAGATAATTTTAACCATATTAAAGCGTTATGGATGTATCTGGGACCGAAAATGGCTCAAACTGCGTTATGTTTCGGTGCGGATGATTTGGGCGGGACTTCGGTTGAAGAGAAAATCGTTCATGCAGCTGGTGCGGAAGTGCAGGAATATCTGGATAAACCGGCATTAATTAAATTAATTCACGAAGCGGGTAGGGTAGCAGTCGAAACGGATAGCCGATATCTAAATTAAATTCCAAATCCAAAATCCACATGTTAAATAAATTCCTATATCCGAAATCCGATATTCAAGCAGTCTTATGAAACCAAAAGTAGGTAGATTGGTTTATGTAAATTCGTTGCCCGTATATTATGGTATTGAGTCGGGGATAATTCCATTCAATGCGGATTTGGTTACCGGCATTCCGGCAGAATTGAATCAATGGTTAGCGGAGGGTAAGCTTGATCTAAGTCCGATATCAGCGATTGAATATGCTTGGCATCAGGAGGATTATCTCTTAATTCCGCATTTATGCCTTAATTCAGTTGAATTGGTTAAAAGCGTGATGTTAATTAGTAAAATACCGATTGAACAACTCGATAGAAGAAAAATCGCATTAAGCAGTGCGAGTGCAACTTCACAAGTTTTATTAAAAATCATTTTATCGCTGGATTTCAATCTGCAACCAGAATATCTGGTGATGCAACCGAATCTCAAAGATATGTTGTCTAACTCCGATGCTGCGTTATTAATCGGAGACGATACGTTAGCTGAACCTTTTCCCGATAGTCTTTATCAATATGATTTAGGTAAACTCTGGCAGGAATACTGTGGGTATCCGGTAGTATTCGTCGTCTGGGCGGTTAGAAAAGAATTTGCAGAACGAAATATGCAGCAGGTAAATGAAATAACGCGCGCTTTAAAAGAATCACTAGGATATGGTTTATCGCATCTGGTGCAAGTAGCAGAAGTTGCAGAACGAACTATACCGAATTCTGCTACTGATATGCATGACTATTATACTCGACTAGGATATGATTTGAATGAACAGATGATCAAGGCATTGTTGTTCTATTATGAACAAGCAGCGAAGTTAAATCTTTGTCCTGAATGCAAAGAACTGAAGTTTATCGATAATTGATATAAGTATAGTTAGATATATATAATGAATGTTGATTCTATTTTAGAAAAAGCGTATCAAGGTGAACGGTTGAATCAAGAAGAGGGTTGCTTATTATATACAGCAGATTTAATTTCGCTTGGTAAAATCGCTGATATCCGACGTAAACAGTTTCATCCGAAAGATATTGTCACCTTTATTATCGACCGGAATATAACGTTTACTAACGTCTGCTATTGCCAATGTAATTTCTGTGCGTTCTATGTAACTCCGAATAGTGACGAAGCGTTTGTTTTAAGCAACGAAGAAGTGCTAGCGAAAATTGAAGAATTAGTTCAACTTGGTGGAACGCAAGTGATGCTGCAGGGAGGACTCCATCCGGAATTATCTCTCGATTATTATACGAGACTATTACACGATATCAAATCGCATTATCCGCAGATATATTTACATTCGTTATCCGTTCCGGAAATATATCATCTAGCTAAAAAAACTGGATTGTCTATAAAACAGGTGCTACTCGAACTTCAATCCGCAGGATTAGATTCGTTACCCGGAGCAGCGGAAATTTTAGTTGACCGAGTTCGCCAGATTATCAGTCCGCATAAAATATCTACCCAACAATGGCTGGAATGTATGGAAACAGCGCATAGTATTGGTATGGAGACGACTGCAACGATGACATTCGGTATCATTGAAACATTAGAAGAACGGATTGAACATATGCTCCGCATTCGCGAATTGCAGGATAAAACCGGTGGATTCCGCGCATTTATCCCTTGGACATTTTCTCCGCATCGGACGAAATTGTCGCATATAGCGATGGCAGGAGGTATCGATTATCTTAAAACCGTTGCTATTGCTCGGATTATGTTGGATAACGTTAAAAACATTCATGCAGGGTGGGTGACTGAAGGAACGAAACTTGCGCAGGTAACGTTATCTTTCGGAGCGAATGATTTCGGCGGTATCCTGATGGAAGAGAAAGTGGTAGATGCAACCGGCGTGCGATATAAAACTTCTGTCGATGAGTTGGTTCACTTAATCAGAAATGCTGGGAAAATCCCAGCGCAACGAAATAGCAAATACGAGATACTGAGATACTTCTAAGGGAAACGCATTTTAAATTGTAAAAATTAGCAATGTAAATTGCAAATTTAAAATGCTAAATGCTAAATTTTAAATTACGCAATTCAGCAGTTTCAGTAGTTAACCTATGAATGATAAAGAGAAATATGTTCGCAGTTTATTTTCATCGATTGCGCCTACCTATGATTTACTGAATACTATTTTGAGTTTCAATCAGGATAAACGATGGCGGAAACGAGTCGTTCGCGAAGCTGATATTCAGCCAGCAAGTTATGTCCTTGATGTATGCACGGGAACCGGGAAACTGGCGTATGCTTTTTCAACGCAATCCCCAGCGAAGTTAATTATCGGACTCGATTTTTGTTACGAGATGTTAGCCATCGCTAAAAAAGCAACACAATGCCAACAAATTCCAAACTCCGAACCCCGAAATAGGGTTAGTTTTATTCAGGCGGATGCACTCGAAATTCCGTTTCAGGATAATACGTTCGATTGTGTCACGATCGCTTTTGGATTAAGGAATATATCAGATTTAGCGAAATTATTTAACGAAATTCGGCGGGTAACTAAACCTGGTGGGAAAATAGTTGCATTAGAATTAACCCGCCCGAAAAACCGGGTTATTTATCTTTTTTATTACGTTTATTTACATTGGTATCTTCCTACTCTTGGTAGAGTAATTTCGAAAGATAAAACCGCTTATTCGTATTTAGCGAAAACAATTCAAGAATTCTACGACCACAAACAGGTTAGCCAGATACTTATTGATTCCGGTTGGAATAAGGTCAGGTATCGTTCAGTTACAGCGGGGATAACGACTATTTACCTAGGTGTTAAATAATGATGTTTATACCCAGATATTAGAGATACTAATATTGGACAAAAAAAAAAAGAACTAGCAATTTGTTTTTATCCTATTCGATGAATTCCATCCATCAGTCTTGAATTTAGTATACCATGGGCTAACTTCTCCCATACGTATAAACTCTTCATTTTACTAATCATAATGAAATAGCGAATTTCACCAACTGATTCTTTAACCAATATAAGAATAAAAGAGAAAAGAATTCAGAAACTTTCTTGAATTATTCATTTTTGAACGGATTGATGATTCCGAGTTCAAAATTGTTCTTAGAACGGTGTGAGATGAGAATTGAACCGTTCAATTCTCATCTCTCTCCACTACTTCCCCGTGCTTAAAGTCAAAACTACCGATTTAACGGAGTGTAGGGTAGTTGATGAATTTTTAAATAAAAATCAACTTTTTTGTATTCAAAATCAAATTATTCATACTATAATATAAAATAACAAAATTAATTTTAACTAGCAACTTCAATTTTAAAAAAGGTGAATGTAATGAAAACAAAATCGAGTAATATTGTGTCTTGGTTAACCATAGTCATAGGAGTTATGGTGATTATGGTCAGTGCTACTGTTACTGTTGTTCCTGTTTACGCAGCGCAATTTGCTGAAGCCAGAATTTTTTTCGAATATAACTCAACCGACAACGATTTGGGTGTTCACGTCTTCCTTGATGCGGAGGACTGGAATACACTCAGTATAATCCATCCGAACGGACAAAAAATTTTTGAGGTTGCCACTAAAGAAGGATTCAAAAAATATGGTTTAACCGAGATGTCTTTCGAAGGTGCAGAACCGCCACTGACAGAAGTTCCACTTCAAGAACTCCTAGCACAGTTTCCGAAAGGCAAATACAAGTTTATAGGGACGACAATAAGTGGAACCCGACTGGAAAGTATGGTGCAATTATCGCATGCTGTTCCCGCAGGTCCGAAAGTTTCAGCGGTACAAAATGGGGTAAACTCACTGACGATTAGTTGGGAACCGGTTACTGCCCCAGCGAAAGGTTTTCCGGAAGAACGAATTGAAATTGTTGGGTATCAGGTTATCGTCGGATCGTTCCAAGTTACTTTACCAGCATCGTGTAGAAGTATAAAAGTTCCGGAAGAATACTTCAGGACGCTAAAACATGGAAAACACATGTTTGAAGTTTTAGCTATCGATGCCAGCGGAAACCAAACCATTACTGAAAGTTCATTTGTGAAAAAATAAGAGACCGTTTTATAATTGATTTGGATTAAAATCGAACAATTACTGAGTCATTGTTCACTCGAACTAACACTAGGGGCTTATTCCTGCATTCTTCGTGATGACTAGTCCCGATTGTAGAAAATTGATTGTAGAATTTTAATTTCAGATATATTTTGGCTATTACCACTTAAGTATGATATTATGCTCACCGGGTTTACAGGGAATTGTGCATTCAAGGAAGGTAGCGAAAGGTATAATTTTTGGGCGGGTAGACTTATGGTCTATAGTAACCGATTTTGGTTTAGATTTCAGAATCAAAGTTACCGGTTGTTTTGTGAATAATTGAATCGAAGTCTGTTTATTTTCCGAAACAAATTCGGTTACGGAAGTCATTCCATAAATATCAATCACTTGGTCATAATAATCTACATAGCGGAACACACGGAAGTCATACCCCGGTATATCAACATGCGTTTTCTGGATATTTTCACTCCGCTGAGTTTCTTCTACCATAAATCGTCGCGTTCTAACATCCCATAGCTTGCCGTAGTTTGGCAGTTGAACCGTAGCCATGCCGGGTTCATTCTCGATATTTGATAGGATGAGGTAATTCCACTTATTTCGAGACCAGAGGATACCTTCAGACATATTTGTTACCCACCGATGTAAATTTAACCGATTATTGACATACCGGATTAGTTCACGTAACGGCGGTAAACCCCGTTCCCACAAAAGACTTAATCCAACAAACATCGCTTTATTCTTAATCTCATTTGTTCGCATTGTTACGACTGGCAGATTTCCGGTTCCAGTATAGAAAATTTCGGTATTCATTGTATCAGCAAGTTCGACTTTCGCAACTTGTGGAGCAGCAATATTTAATTCTTTTCCCCAGAATCCATCTTGGGTGAAACTTGTTCCAGTAAAGGTTAAATCAATTCCAAAATCAGTTATTTCTGGTTCGATAAATCGAGAAATACCTTGTTTCGTTTTTATCGTAACCGGTGGAGTTATCCCAAATAATCCTAAGATATATGGTGCTTCGAGAATATCGGGATGTAACCCGATACGGTTACTGTGAGGGGAGTAACCGTTACCCGAACCGAAGTATATCAGCATACGATTCGGTTGCGCATTCCACCATTGTTCTACGATAAGCACTTCTTCTTTAGTCAATGGGAAATATTCGTCGAATATTAGCACCTGCACCTGCGGATTCAGTTTTAAACATTCTGCAATTGTTTCTGCATAGAATGTATGAATTGGGAATTTATAGTCAAATAGTAAAGCACGTGCAATATGCCAATAGTTTTTCCAAACTTCAAACGGTTTTAAGGGAAGTGTATGCCAATGTGCGCGATGGCTATAAACAAAAGCAAACGCTGACTGCGGGTATCCCAGCCGAGGTAAAATTTCGTTTACCGAGGTATATAGTTCCATCTGGTTCTTTTCCTGCTCATAATGTTTGCCATACCAATGTCGGGTTATCCCATTTGGTGCTGAAGCAGCGATCGCTAATGTGCATCGTTTGAAATAATCTACCGGAATGAGTCGTTCTGATGGATATTGGGGAGTAGGATGTTCGTTTGTTGGGTTATTAACAACGATAACCGGTTTGCCCAATGAATGGGCAAGGCTTTCTAAATAATATAATCGCGGAAGTGCTTCACCAGAAGTATTCAACATTGCGTCCGCATAAATATTATCCGGTTGCATGCGGACAACAACAAAATCAAGACTCGGAAGCATTACCATTCGTCCAGTACTACATGCGGTATGAAATGTTTCGGTCGGGGTATTTTCGTGCGTTGGCGAAAAGAACCAAGGCATGATTCCAACTTTTTTTGCGCCAATTTTCTTAGCGTATTTCGTTAACCGGCTATAAAACTGCAATTGGATTTCCTGTTTCAATTCTTGAACTTTAACATACCCTACTGTTTCTAAATGTTTGGTTGGATAGGGCAGGTTTGGATATTTTTGTTTGAATACCGAGTAGAACCGGTCTTTCGTTCCTGGAATATCAACAATATACATCGGTTCCTCGAAAACTATCCAATCAAATTTATATTCCTGAATAAATAATTTGGTAAGCTTCTGAAGGTAGGTTAACCATATCTCGGAAGCAAACGAAGCAAAAAAGTTTTTTAAACCCCATTCAGAAAAATGGGCATACATATGCGGAGTATTATCCAGATAAAACTGTGCTTCTGTCAGTGGAATATCATCGAGGAACGCAACTGTTGACTGAATTTGAATGATTGCTGGCATATTTCGATGATGTGCTTCTTTTGTGAACTCTAAATAGAACGATTTCAGTTTCCCAACAGTTTCTTTCCAAGGAAATGCATAGTATCCTGCATAGGCAATATCGAAATTCCATCGCGCCATATCTTTATAGTAGGTTTTAATGCTGCGCTTATTAGGTAACGGTCCGGTTGGCAGAACGTTCATATTTGATTCCTTTTATATTGGCGAGATAGTGAAATGAAGCAACATACCAAAACATGGTTTTGAAAATATTTCGTTAAATATCTTAACGCAAGATGAAATAAGAACGCAACAGCAAGCGAAGCATCTATAAATTAGCGCGCCTGGTTGGGCAATATTGAGTTTTCCGCCAGAGATACCGAACTATGCAAAATGTATTTAAGGAAAATATAAGGTCGGTAGATGGGTACAAAAGGTCTTGATGGTTCAAAGTGGCTAAACGTATAGTATACATAGTAGTCATAAATGAGATTTCTATTGACGGTTTCGTTCATTTTCGGTTAGTCTATTAGCAGAAAAAAGCGAATACCTGCGATAATAATAATTGGATTTACGATGATTGCCGTTATTAAAATCCTTTAACCGGATTTGTGTCGCTGTAATTAGTCGCTATAAAAGGAGGGATTTTATGATTATTGGTATTCCGAAAGAAATTAAAGAAAACGAATATCGTTGTGGGATGATTCCTGCTGGAGTTGAATATTTAGTCGAAGCCGGACATAAAGTGTATGTACAAAAAGATGCGGGATTAGCTAGCGCGATTCCGGATTCTGAATATGAGAAAGCCGGCGCTAAAATAGTTGTTACCGCAAAATCAATTTATGAAAAAGCAGATATGATTATTAAAGTGAAAGAACCACAGCCAGCAGAATACCCGATGTTACAACCCGGACAAATAGTATTTACTTATTTCCATTTTGCATCAAGTAGAGAATTAACTGAATCGATGCTTGAACGTAAGATTATCGCAGTTGCGTATGAGACCATCCAACTTCCTGATGGCACGTTACCGTTATTGACTCCAATGAGTGAAGTTGCAGGACGTTTAGCGGTGGTCGAAGGAGCTAAATATCTGGAAAAACCCTTTAGCGGTCGTGGAATTTTATTAGGTGGCGTTCCCGGAGTGGCACCCGCAGAAGTAGTTATCATCGGTGGCGGTGTGGTTGGCAAAAGTGCGGCGAAAATTGCTGCAGGGTTAGGGGCAAACGTAACCATTCTCGATATCAATATAGACCGACTTAGATATTTAGAGGATATTATGCCGAAAAATGTTGTAACCTTGCATTCGAATGTGCATAATCTCCGTACTGCAGTGAAACATGCGGATATCTTAATTGGTGCTGTGCTAATCCCTGGCGCTCGTGCTCCTGTTTTGGTTACCAAACAGATGGTTGCAACGATGAAAAAAGGTGCGGTAATTGTTGATGTTTCGGTTGACCAAGGTGGCTGTATCGAAACCTGTCACCCGACAACGCATAGTAATCCGACATATATTGTTAACGGAGTTATTCATTATTGTGTAGCGAATATGCCCGGTGCAGTGCCACGAACGTCAACATTTGCGTTATCAAATTCGACGATTCCCTATGCGTTAGCGTTGGCAAATAAAGGATATAAACAAGCGATGTTCGATGACCCTGCGTTACTTAAAGGATTAAATATGATGAATGGGAAACTGACGATTAAACAGGTTGCGGATACGTTCAAACTTGAATATGTGCCTCGGGAAAAAGCATTGAAAGAAAATTAACCATAGAGAATGCCGATACTGTTAAGAGAGATTATATAATTACTTCCACGAACCTCCTGTGTTGCCTTGGTATTAAAAACTATGCAAGTATCGTTGATAACCGCGTTTATTGCTGGTTTATTATCGTTTATTTCCCCGTGCGTTTTACCGTTAGTACCGGGATATATTTCGTTTATCTCTGGCGTTTCTCTTGAGGAAATGAAAAGAACTAACGATGTGTCTAATCGAAGTAGAATTCTCAAAAAAGTTGCGATTAATTCAGTATTGTTTATTCTCGGCTTTTCAATCGTTTTCATTCTCCTTGGTGCGACCGCAACGTATATCGGTGGATTTTTACAGTCAAAAATGAATGTTTTAAGTAAAATTGCTGGTGTAGTTGTTATCATTTTTGGATTGCATACCGCTGGGCTGTTTAATATCAAGTTTCTTCAATATGAAAAACGATTTCAAACCAGAGGAAAACCGTTAACTCTAATCGGGTCACTGCTAATTGGAATGGCGTTTGCGTTTGGCTGGAGTCCATGCATTGGTCCAATTCTAGCCGCAATTTTGGTCTATGCGAGTACCCAGGAAACAGTGTATCAGGGTATCGGACTGCTTGCTAGTTATTCTCTGGGGTTAGGGATTCCATTTTTTATCGCAGGACTCGCGGTAAATGTATTTTTTGGGGTATTCAACTGGATGAAAAAATATTTGCACGCCATTGAAATTATAGCAGGAGTATTCCTAATTGTACTAGGTATATTAATATTCACAAATCAATTACAAGTGCTAGCAGCGAAAATAACATTTTTTGAAAAGTTCAATTTATAAATTTTTGTTGCAGGAAAACGGCAGATATGGTATAAAATTTAGTCAAATTAAAATTATGCGGAAATAATCAGAAACATTTCACAGAACGTTAGAATCTGTGTAATCTCAATTTAGGAGGAATTTTTTGAATGATACATGAATATCGGATTCTATTGAGTCAAAAAGAATTGCCACAACAGTGGTATAATATGCAAGCGGATTTACCGAATCCGCTACCCCCACCATTGAATCCTGCTACCGGTGAACCTATCGGACCAGAAGCACTAGCGCCCATCTTTCCGATGGAATTGATTAAACAAGAGGTTAGCCAGGAACGATGGATAGAAATCCCAGATGATATTCTCGATGTATTAAAACTATGGCGACCGACTCCACTCCATCGTGCGTTTCGTTTGGAAGAAGCGTTAAAAACCCCTGCTCGAATATACTATAAAAATGAAAGTCTTAGTCCACCAGGAAGTCATAAACCGAATACTGCTGTTGCACAAGCGTATTATAATAAACAAGAGGGCGTTAAGCGAATTGCTACCGAAACCGGTGCAGGACAGTGGGGCAGTGCTTTAGCGTTTGCCTGTTGTTTATTTGGTTTGAAATGTACGGTGTATATGGTTAAAGTGAGTTATGAACAGAAACCATATCGTCGGTCATTAATGCATACTTGGGGTGCAGAAGTATTTGCTTCACCCACAAATTTGACTAATGCTGGACGAAGTATCTTAGCAAAAAATCCGGATAGTCCTGGTAGTTTAGGGATAGCAATTTCTGAAGCGGTTGAAGATGCTGCGACCCATGAAGATACAAAATATTCGCTCGGTAGCGTATTAAACCACGTTCTCCTGCATCAGACTATTATCGGTTTGGAAACGAAAAAACAACTTGCGCTCGTTAATGAAAAGCCGGATATTCTAATCGGATGTGTTGGCGGAGGAAGTAATTTTGCAGGATTTGTTTTTCCGTTTGTGAAAGACAAACTTGATGGGAAATCAGATATCCGATTTATTGCTGTTGAACCTACCGCATGTCCTTCATTAACCAAAGGGCAATATCGATATGATTTTGGAGATACAGCAATGATGACTCCGCTACTCAAGATGTATACGCTCGGGCATAGTTTTGTTCCGCCAGGTATCCATGCAGGCGGATTGCGGTATCATGGCGATGCACCGTTACTCTGCGCGTTGGTTAAAGAGAGGGTTATTGAAGCAGTGGCGGTGAAACAAATTCCGGTTTTCGAAGCAGCAAAATTATTCGCACAAACTGAAGGAATCCTACCGGCGCCTGAAACATCGCACGCTATTCGTGTAGCAATTGATGAAGCAATTAAATGTCGTGAAACTGGTGAAAAGAAGGTTATCGTATTCAATTTCAGTGGGCATGGTCATTTCGATTTAGGTGCATATGATAAATTCCTTGCTGGTCAACTTGAAGATTTTGAATATTCAAAAGAAATGGTAGATAAAGCGCTAGCTGAATTACCGGTGATTAATAAATTTTAATGCTCGGGTAGGATTTATAAAAGCGATGGGATTATTCGTTAATTTCATCGCTTTTTTTTTTACCTTATTTCCTCTATAGAATAGTTATAAACAATGGAATAGGTATAAATTTAAGTTCGTTTTGCTGGTATCGTAATGGTGAATGTTGTCCCCTTATTTAGTACTGACTTTACAGAAATAGTTCCGTTATGTTCGTTAACGATTTTCTGGGTTACCGCAAGTCCGAGTCCAGTTCCTCCAGACCCTTTGGTGCTAAAAAAAGGGTCGAAAATCCGCGAGACAATATGAGGCGGTATTCCAGTTCCGTTATCAGTAACCGATAATTGAATTTGGTCCGTTGTAGTGTCATATTTAGAACTGATAGTTATTTTACCATGACCGTGATCGATAGCATCAACCGCATTAAAAATAAGATTTAAAAGAATATCATTTATACCAGTTGGGTCAACACAGACTTGCGCCGGCATATTCGGGTCTAACTGCGTTTGAAGTATAACATTTCGTTCTTTTGCTTTCTTCTGTGTGGTCATTAACGTATCTTCAATAATTTTATTTAGAGAGCAAAGTTTATATTCCGGTTTACGGTCTTTAGAATAGTTAAGCATATCAGCAATAAGTTTCGCGATTTTCATATTACTGTTTTTGAGAATAGTCCAGCTCTCTTCTAATAATTGCTGATTGTGATTTTTAATCGCGGTTTCCACCAATTCCATTCCACCTTTTACTCCGGAAAGAACGTTTTTAATGTAGTGAGCTAACCCCGCAACCGCTTCACCCATTGCCGCAAGCCGTTCTGCATGTACTTTTGCAGCGTAGAGTTGCGCATTTTCGATAGCAATAGCAGCTAAATCGGCGAGAACCCGCAAAATCGCTGTATCTTTATCGGTAAACTGTCCCTGGTTCTTTTTATTAATCGCTTCAACGACACCAATAAGCCGATCTTTACGAATCATCGGTACTGCAAGGATATTGCGCGTCTCAAATTTAGTAGCTTTATCAACTCGCTGGGCAAATCGTTTATCTTTTTTGACATCATTGACCACTAATTCTTTTCTTGTTTTTGCAACCGTACCAGCAATCCCTTCGCCCATACGTAACCGAATTTGTTTTATTTCCTCTTCTTTTCCACCTTTAGCAACATCGAAATATAGTTCATCAGTCTTGGCGTCATAGAGAAGTAAAGAACTCGCTTCTGCCTCAACAATATCTTTGCTTTCTTCCATAATTAATGTTAAAAGCTTCTTGAGATCGGTCACTGACGCCATAAAATCATTAACTCGATATAGCGTCTGAACTTTTCGTTCAAGCTCTTGTTTTGCCGCATACAGTTTTTCTAGAGTAGCTTGGATTTCTGTAGATAAAATAATATCAGATTTTTTCTTCGGCATAACAAGTCCACCTTTGTAAATACCAGTTTATTCCGAAAACGCTATAATGTTAACCCAAAATATGGATAGATATTAAACCTAAACACTAATTACCACTGAATTGACCTAATATACGAATATAAGGGATCTTTAACTGTTTATCTCATCTGGCAAGTTATTTTGAATTTTTCTAATGATTCCGATTGGTGTTTGTTCGTCGGACTGTCCCAGAGGATTATCCTTCATAATTTTTTCTAATAATGGTCTATTCACTCCTTCGGTTGCGCCGAGTACCCAAGAGCCGCCGATATCGTTTACATCAACTATTGCTGCATCGACGCCCAGTTTATCTTTTATTTTACGACAAACACTTTCCGGGTCTTTTGGTCCTTTAATCACACAGCGATGATATGGTTCAATCGGCGTGGTAAACGCTGCATCAATTGTTGCAGCTTGCATTCCTGCAATCCGATAGAAATCACCACGACGTCCAATCAATTTACCGAGCGCACCGATAACCGCGGCAAAAAGTATCCGAACTCGTCCGACTTCATCAACGGCACATTGCATACTTTCAGGACTTCGTAATCCTATGCCATACGATACTTTCCGCACAAACCGCCATAAGATTCGTGCAATCAATCCTGGATGAATTTGATCAACTGGAATTGCTCGTCCTTGCGATATCGCTACCACACTTTCACTCATCACTACAATATCTCCCGGCTGGATTAGACCCGCAGTATATTTAGCGACAACATCAGTCATCTCATCTTGAGAGGTAATAATATGCGTTTTAATTGGTATACGTAAATAAGTAATTCCGTCTATTTCAACGGTTGGAGATTTAGGTTTTTTTTCTGACATAAAAACGTTTCATTCAATAAAAATCAAGTGATGCGGTTCTGCTATCCATAACGATTAATTAACATTCTACCTAAAGTCATTAGGTTTTATAAGCCAGCAGAGAATAGCTTTTTGCGTATGCAATCTATTTTCTGCTTGATCAAAAACGATTGAATTTGGGCCATCAATCACAGCATCGGTTATTTCTTCACCGCGATGCGCTGGTAAACAATGCATAATCAATGCATCCGGTTTAGCATGTTTCATTAATGCTTCATTAATTTGGAAAGGTTTAAATATTTCTAAACGATGATGGTGCTCCTTTTCCTGTCCCATACTTGCCCAGACATCAGTGTAAACGATGTCAGCGTTTTTAATAGCTTCTTCTGGGTTAGTATATATACTGATTTTATTTCCCGTGGGATATCCCTGCGCGATTTTGACTACATCTGGATGCGGCAAATATCCTTCCGGCGAAGCAACCGCTAGTTCTAATCCGAGTTTTCCCGCAGCAAATAACCAGGAATTACAAACATTATTTCCATCGCCAATATAGGCAATTTTTAATCCTTTAATCGTTCCCTTTTTTTCAACAATACTCACGAGGTCAGATAGAATTTGACAAGGATGACTAAAATCAGTTAATCCATTGATAATGGGAATCGTTGACTGCTGGGCAAGTTTTACAACCAATTCATGACTGAACGTTCGAATCATGACTGCATCAAGGTATCGTGAGAATAATTTCGCTAAGTCTTCGACCGCCTCCCTTGTACCCATTCCGATTTCTTTTTCGGATAGAACCACGCAATGTCCACCGAGTTGATACATTCCAACCTCAAATGAAATCCGAGTTCGCGCACTAGGTTTATGAAAAATCATCCCCAATGTTTTTCCAATTAATGGTTGGATAGTTTTACCTGATTTATACTGTTTTTTTAACTCTGTCGTTGTTGAAATAATTTGTTCAATTTCCGATGCCGATAGATCATTGATTGAAATTAAGTCTCGTTTCATAAAATAATTGTTTTTTATTTTACCTCCGCAAATACTTGTTCAAGAATCTGGATTGCTGAATCGATATGATTCTTTTGAATAATTAGTGGTGGTAAAAAACGAAGCACGTTATCTGCTACACAATTAATCAACAATCCTTTTTCTGCGCATTTAGCTACAAACGGTTTTCCTGCACGGTCAAGCTGAATGCCGAGCATCAATCCTTTTCCCCGGACTGCGGTTATAAAAGAATATTTCTTTTGTAAGTCTTCTAGTTTTGAATAGAAATATGCACCGAATTGTGCTGCATTTTCCCATAATCGTTCTGTTTGAATGGTTTGGAGCGTAGCCAAAGCTGCAGCAGTAGATAATGGATTTCCGCCGAAAGTTGATGCATGATTTCCAGGAGAAAAAGCATTGGCGATTTTGTTCGTAGTAATAGTTGCGCCAATCGGGACACCGCCGCCAAGACCTTTTGCAAGTGTCATTATATCCGGCGGGATATTATAGAGTTCATACGCAAACAATTTTCCAGTTCGTGCTAATCCACATTGGACTTCATCGTAGATCAACAGTAAATTATATCGGTTACACAGCTCTCGTAATCCTGCAAGAAATTCAGAAGTTGCAGGATGTATTCCACTTTCACCTTGAATCGGTTCAACCATAATCGCGCAGGTATATTCGTTAATTTTCTGTTTTACGCTATCTAAATCGTTAAAAGTTGCATACACAAACCCGGGTACTAGTGGTTCAAATCCCTGTTGATATTTTGGTTGGCCTGTAGCCGTAATGGCCGCTAAGGTTCTTCCATGAAATGAACCGAGCATCGTAATAATTTCAAACTTATTGGAGCCAAACGTTAATTTTGCATATTTACGGGCTAATTTGATTGCGGTTTCATTTGCTTCCGCACCACTATTGCAAAAGAAGCATTTTTCTCCAAATGAAAGATTGCACAGGAGTTCAGCAAGTTTAACCTGTGGTTCGATATAATAAAGGTTGGATACGTGGATAAGAGTATCGAGTTGCGATTTAACCGCTTGGGTTACCGCTGGATGGCAATGTCCCAGGATGTTAACTGCTATTCCACCAACGAAATCAAGATATTCCTTTCCATCGGCATCCCAACATATAGCTCCCTGTCCTTTGACTATAGCCAAGTCACGCTCCCCATAAGTATTCATAATATACTTGGTAGCCAACTCTTTAATTTGGAAGGTATTCATATTGGAATTAAATTTCACCTTGAGACAATTATAAGGTTATTCTTAACATTATTGTTCGGTTTCAGGGTATATTTGATATTTCCTTTTCACTAATAATGGTCTCATGAATTTTTATTTCGGTATCGTGTTGTTGTTTGTTAGCAGTTTGTTTAATTGTTTATCTCACTTCAATACAGTGATAGTAGTTGTGGTTGAAACGGTAGTGATAACAGTTACCGTAGTATTTGTAGCATATGGTTCACCTGAGGCAATTAACAAACCAACCATTTGTTTTGCCATATCCGGTAATTGGTCATCGCTTTTTCCCACTAGGTTTTTCCCGCGAAGTACCTCACCAGATTTTACGTCAGCTAGTTTTGCAGTGAGAATATATGAAGTGCCTATTTTTACGATGCTTCCATCAACTACATAATCAGAATTGAGCAACTTTCCCATGTCTAATCCAGTTTGTTCAGAAGCGGTGATTTTCTTTTCCTGTATGGTTTTATCAATGCTGTTTTTATCTATAACGATGTATTTTCCAGTATCAATAAAACAACTACGCATTAATTCAGCAATGGCTTTGCCTAGTTCTTTATCAATTCCGCTGCCGATTGCGGCAAAATCAATCACCGCTAATTTCTTTTTCACCGCTGCACTATCACTGGATTTCTCTTGCGAATAAACGAAACCCATTAATGCTAAGCTCGCAATAATTGCTGCTACGAAAATTTTCATAAGCCATACCTGTGGTTTCATGTAACCATCCTCCTTGATTAAATTAAAAATAAGTATACAGAAAACCGCTATATTTTGTCAAAAAATAGCAGAACAAATTGGTTCTCTGGTTGAAGGTCGTCTCAAACTTCGTTCTTTAAACTTGTATAATTATTTTATGTAGCACTTGTGGAGATAAACATAGTTATAGGCGGGATTATGTTCTGGTTTTTGATTCTAATTCGGTATTAAAATACGCTTCAAATAATTGTTTTGCTAACGGGGCAGCTGTTGTCCCTCCAAATCCGCCTTCCTCAACCAAAACAATGATAGCTATTTCTGGTTTTTCAAACGGACCATAACCACAAAACCAGGCATGTGTTTTTCCATGTGGATTTTGTGCTGTGCCCGTTTTCCCAGCGAGTTCGATTTTCGGTAATCGAGCTAGTGCACCGGTCCCTCCCGGAGCATTGACTACACCCCACATGCCCTTTTGGATCACTTTAATATGTTCCGGTGATACTTCTAATTGTCGGATTTTTTGCGGGCTAAATTGGCGAATAACTTTTCCATCGTTTGTCTCAATGGTGCGAACAATATATGGTTTATAAACGGTTCCACCATTAGCGACACAACAAACAACATTTAACATCTGCAGAGGCGTTACCCAAAGCAGTCCTTGTCCAATTCCGGTTTGCGCGGTATCTCCGGGATACCAGCCTTGTTTTAACATTTTTTTCTTAACTGCACGGGAAGGAACCAATCCTTTTTGTTCACCGGGCAAATCAATTCCGGTTGGCATTCCCAATCCAAAAGCATAGGCAAGCTGTTCCAGTGGTTCGATATCGGTTCGCAATGCTATTTGGTAGAAATATACATTACAGGAATAAGTTATTGCGGATAAAAGGTTGATAGCATGATGTCCTTCTTTTTTCCAGCATTTAAACTCCCAATTTCCTAAGTACATCTTTCCTGGACAATTGATAACCGTTGTTGGTTCAATAACTTTTTTTTCTAATGCGGCTAATGCTGTAATAATTTTAAATATAGAACCGGGCGGATAGAGACCTTTAATTCCTCGATTTTGTAGTGGACTATCTGGATCAAATCTAATCTTATTCCATACATGCTCAGGAACGATACCCGACAACTGATTGGGATCAAAGTCAGGTTTGCTAACCATAGCCAAAATAGCGCCGGTATTCGGGTCCATAGCAATAATTGTTCCCTTTTTATCTGTTAATAATTCGTTTGCTTTTTTCTGCAAGTTTAAATCGAGATTTAATACTAAACTATTTCCAGCAATTGATTCAACGTTTCCTAATTCACGGCGTTTGTTCCCATAAACATCAACCTCGATTGCCCAGCCACCGCTGGTACCATGGAGAATCGGTTCATAAACTTTTTCAAGCCCCATTTTGCCGACATATTCGTCTCCTTCATAGGTTTCATATTCTAGTGCAGATAATTCTTCATCGCTCATTTTGCCGAGATATCCGAGTACATGTGCGGCTACATTATGCTCAACATAAAATCGACGAAATTCATCTTTGACATATACGCCGGGCAAATCAATCGCTTGTTCGCGTATCGCCGTAATTGTTGGGAAATCCACATCTTCAGCTACTTTTTGTGGTTTTCGAGTTAATTGATGTTTACTCGTAAGTATTTGGGAGAAAATCGCATCTGGATGAATTTTGAGAATTTTTGCTAAGCGAAAGATAGAGTTTTGAATTAGTTTTACATCAACTCCTGAGGTATCAACAAATACTGAGAACACACGACGATTTGTCGCTAATGGTTTTCCATGCTGGTCAAAAATTATCCCACGCGCTGCTCCAGTTTTAATTAACTTGACACGATTGTTTTCTGAACGAGCCTGATATTCTTTTCCTAACCAAATTTGTAATTGAAACAAACGAAAGACTAATAGAAGAATAAATAGTAAACCAAGGGTCAGGATGAGCCGATATCGAATAATAAACCAATCTTGTTTAAAAAAACGTTGTGGTAACATACATAAAAATTGATTTAGTGTGAAGAGGCAAGGAGAGAGTAGATCTGGTTTCTTTCCTATGGATATAGCTAAATATTCGGTATACTATATTATTAGTTTACGTCTCGTTTGATTTTGTTGTTTTCGATGTTTTGGTTTGTTCCTCAAAGAAAATTCCATAGCCCCAATATAAAATGATACTATAGAAACCCCACCAGAGTAATACGATAAATAGATGTTCATAATTTGATATCCATTTAGCAATATCGGTAGAAGCGTATATTAACCAGATTAATAATAATAATGGGGTAAACATCAACAATAGAAAAATCAGATTCGCAATAACCTGCGTTATTTTCGAATGACGAGTTACAATTAAAGGAACCGCTGTTCCATCATCAGGATATTGTTTTAAGGCATATTCGATATCTTTACTCGAACATAACACTGGTTTGATAATTTTATTGGTATGTAGTTTGATATCATCAATTGCCAAAACATCATACGGATTTTCCATCGCGACAACTAATTCATCTCCGGATAAACGAACCGGAACAGCACGATATTGCTCAGCAATTCTGCGGGAAATTAAGGTTAGAATTGCTGGGTCAAGTGGTTGTTCAGTTAAATGAATCTGTTCGACGCCCATAGCTTGTGCTTCAAGGTCAGCTAATATACCTCTTGTAACCAATTTCGCGTCCAATAGTATTTGGGATAAACTTTTCCCAGTTTTTTGCTGTTCTGTCAGCGCATTTTTCAATTGTCGTTTATTAAGCAGTTTTTGCTCGAGCAATAATTGGACTAATTTATTTTGGTCAATATTATTTGCCATTTACACTCCATTATTTTTATATCAATTTATTAAATGCAGCTTTATGGTTGTAATTCCATTTAATTTTGGTGGAGGTGGCGGGAATTGAACCCGCGTCCAATAATCAGTACGGTAAATGTCTACGTGTGTAGTCTGATTTTTAAATTCACAACAATCGTTACCTCAGACGGGTGTGATTGTTGCTAGCTAGATTATCAATTCGCAATTAATCCATCTAGCAAAGATTAATTGCTACCCCTATCTTGATGACGCCTTAACAAAGCTGATAGGGAAACTTTGTCAGACGTAGCTACGCAATTAGGCAGCTAATGCGAGTTCTTGATTTGCGACTATTTGTTTCTCCCGTTTTATCGAGCTGGGAGAAAACTCGACACGCCATTTATCCGCCCTCGATTACTGTCGAACCCAGTTCACCCCCGTCTTAATGGTATGGGTTAAATAATGGCTATCGTATTAACCGAAGTATGTTTTGTTTTTCGCGGTTTAATTCACGCTGTTTAATTGCCGCTCGTTTATCGTATAACTTTTTTCCTTTAACCAAAGCTATTTCTATTTTTATTTTACCTGATTTGAGATAAATGCGCAAGGGGATAATGGTTAATTTCCCTGCTGTTTGCTTTCCCAAAAGACGATGAATCTCTTTTTTATGCAATAGCAATTTTCTTGTTCGGCGCGGATCCGGATTAAATCGGCTCGCTGCATTATATGGAGCAATATGGACATTAAATAAAAACGCTTCGTTATTTTTTATCATTACATAGCCGTCGTTTAAACTAACCGCTCCATTCCGAATAGATTTCACTTCGCTACCGAATAAAGCGATACCACATTCTATTGTTTCAAGGATTTGATATTCGTATCGCGCACGTCGATTTTCAGTGATTATCCGTTCAAATTTTACCCCTTCACTCACAAAGCTATTGTATCATACAATACGTTAAAATTGCAGAACTTGTCAATATAAAAGAAATAAAATATAACCCAATTAATTTTTATGTGGTGATTACTGAGTTGATAGATTATTTATAGACAGTTAACCTAGTTCCTTACTGAGTATGCGCAAAGTCCGAATTTCAGAATATAACGTAGAATAGGATGTTTATATAAAATCTCCACACTAGGCTTGACATTAAGGTTGTCTGTCTGGTATTTTAATAGATATAATTAAGATAAAGTATCTTGCCACAAGGTAACCTTTTCCAAGTAATTATGTGCCGGAGTGGCGGAAATGGCAGACGCGCTAGATTCAGGTTCTAGTGAGGGCAACCTCGTCGGGGTTCAACTCCCCGCTTCGGCACCAGCATAATGATAATAATAGTTGTCCTCCATTGATATTAGCATTACAAAGATATCAATAAGATATTAAAATATACAAGGAGAATTATTTATGGTTCGTGTAGCGATTATCGGATACGGTTTTCGCGGGAAAACATTTGCTGATATTATTCAACATAATGCATATGCGGAATTAATTGCAGTAGCAGAAATAAATAATAAAACGAGAATGCTTGCAAAGAAATTGAATATTGCTACTTATGCAGATTATACCGAGATGTTAAAAAAAGAAAAACTCGATATGGTAATCGTTGCTACTCCAGACCATCTGCATTACGCTCCATCACTAGCAGTCGTAAGAAAAGGATTACATTTAGCCATTGAAAAGCCATTAGCTACTTCGGTACGTGAAGCAGAATTAATTGCGAATACGGTTACACGAGCGAACCTCAAATGTTTAGTATTGTTTGGAAATCGTTGGAACGCTCCGTATGTCGAAACCAAGGAAAGCATCGAACGAGGTGAACTGGGTACCATAACCAATATTGATTGTTGTCTTAATGATACCATTTGGGTCCCAACGAAAATGTTGAGCTGGGCGAAATTCACTACACCTGGTTGGTTTCTATTATCGCATTGTGTAGATATGGCAATATGGTTAACCGAGAAAAAAGTTTCTTCAGTATATGCTGTGGGACAAAAAAATGTTTTAAAACAATTAGGAATTGATACCTTCGACTGGTTAATCGCAACACTGAAATTTACTGATGGAACAGCAGGAACATTTCGTTCCTGTTGGATTTATCCGGAAAGTATGCCGTTACTATATGATTTTCGCTATGAATTGGTGGGAACCAAAGGCGCAATTTCAATTGATTTGCGAGACCAGATGATACATAAAATGACGGATACATATACCCATCCAGGCATTGTTGCTCGCCCAATACATCGAAAACCGTTTGGCTCCGGTCGCGAAATGCTTGATTCGTTTATTGATAATATCCGCTTAGGAACGGAACCGCTCGTTAAATTAGAAGAAGCAGTATATGTTACTAAAATCATTGAAGCGGTTCATCGGTCCGTTAGGGAAAGAAGAGAGATTAGATTATGAATCTAGTCCCAATCCTCATTTGGGTAATTAATCTCGCGTATGATATTTATGTAGTAATTTTATTCGCACGGATAATTTTATCATGGACAAACCCAAATCTGTGGAATCCATTGATACAATGGATATATAAACTGACCGACCCTTTTCTTCAATTCATCCGACGAATAGTTCCTTTACAAATTTATATGTTCGATTTTTCACCTGTTCTTGCCTTTCTTTTTCTATCAATAGTTCGCTGGGTTCTCGTTGGAATATTAGCTGCGCTCATGGTATAGTTAAAATTAAAGCATATTAATTTAAGTTCGGTATTTCCTATATTGAGAATAGTGTACAATTGCGCGAACTAAACAAATTTTAACGCGATATTTTGCACTTCAAATCGCGCGCTCTATTTGTTATGTATCCGATTCTTCCATAAACATTTCTATACAAATATTCTCTATCATCCCAGCTTATAATAACATTTTGAAAATTAAATTAAAATATACATGAAAAACGTAACAAATAAAAAAAATCAAAAAAATATTTTATAAATTATTTTATTGAAAGTTTTTTTAGAAATGTGAATGCCCGCATTTCCTTATTCGGTAAGGGTTTTAAGCTAAATAAGTAAAAAATGAGCAAAAATTTTTATTTGAAATAATAAAAAAAATTGTTCAATAAAAGCATTTTTCTCTTGACAAAACATTTTTTTACGTCTAATATAATTGTAGTTAAATGAAAGGAGGTTGATCCGCCTTGGCAGCGAAAAAGAAAGCAAAGAAAAAAAAGAAATAAGTTCGAAAAGAACTAAATGAACTTATTTGTGAGTATTTTTTAGTGAAAGTAAACCGCTGCAATTTTGCGCGGTTTTTTTTTGGTAAATTAACTGTTGCGTATCTATTATTAAATTATTTTTGCTAAAAACCCCATCTCAATTGTTAGATGGTCGGTCGCTCCACGCCCATTTTTCTAATAAATCCATCCGGAACCGCCATTCATGTCCAATTTTACGAGCCGGAATTTTACCTTCACGAACCAATCGAGTTAAATATCGTGGATTAAACCGCAAATATTCTGCTGCTTCTTTTGTCGTTAATAATTTTTCCATAACAATTTCTCCTTCGTATGTTCGGTTATAAATTACATAAGATAAAAAAGCACAGGTTATGCCAAAAAAAGCAATTTCCTTAATTTATAAGGCGCCACCTATAACTACAAAAATTACAATGATTTGTAAATATGAAACTGAAAACGGATAGAGTAGGTTTTAAAACGGTGAGTTCATTATTGTAATCTAGAGTACAGAATTGTGGTTGGTTTAAAAATAGTTTACATTCGTTAACGTCAAACAATACCTTAATTTAAAAAGCCATTCTTATAGCATTTTTTATACGTGTAGTTATGGTCAGTTTGGGTCGGAACCCTTGCGGAGCTAATTGTGAATATGCATAGGTTAGTCGCCACTTTAGTTCTTCGGGAGTAAAATCTGGGGTGATAAGGTCAATTACATCTCGTCGTCCTGTAGAATAATCAAATAAACGCAGGACGTTTTCAGTATCGTCATACATAAGATACCCTTTTTGTTTAGCAATCGTATATAGTTCGGTTTCGGGATATGCGCTAACAAAAAAACACCAAAATCCGCGTAATCCTTTTTTCAATAATCGCTTACAATATTTAATCGTTCGTTTAAAACTAGTATGGTCTTCTCCAGGATATCCAAGAATTAAAAATCCATATGCTGGTATTCCAAGTTCTCCACACCATTCAGTTACTTGTTCTACTTTTGTTAAATCGAGTTGTTTTTTCATTGCCATTAATATTTTGGGATCGCCACTTTCAATACCAAAATACAGGGATTCACAACCTGAATCACGCATAAGTTTTAATAAATCTCGATTTAATGTATCGATACGAACTCCATTTGGTGTAGACCAAGTAAGTGCACCGTTTAGCGTTCCATTATATACCGCAAGTTGTTCAAATAATCTCTCTGCCCGTTTGGGATCCATGGTAATATTATCATCTTCAAATTCAATATGCTGAATCTGGTACTGTTTAACCACCTCTTTGATTTCGTTCAATACATTTTCTGGAGAACGATATCGCCAACGATATCCATTAACCTTATGAATTGAACAGAAGGTGCAGTGATAGGGACACCCGCGAGAGGTAATCATACTTATTGTTCTTCGATTACGTCGTTTGCGAGGTGAACAGGTAATATAGCGTTCGATGGGTAGGAGATGCCGAGCTGGATATGGAATATCATCAAGATTGATGATAGGTTCCGCTTGTCCGGTATTAATTATGGTATCATTTTCTTTGAATACTAATCCCCGAATTGATTTGACTGGCGTCCCAGCAGCTAATTGTGATATAGGGTTTTCTCCTTCACCTCGAACAACAAAATCTATCGAATCTGTTAGCGCTTGTTCTGGAAGGGTAGAAGGATATACTCCTCCCAGCACAATCGGAATGTTCGGGAAATTTTGTTTAATCACCTTACTGAGTTCTTTAACAATGGTAGCATGGTCGGTAAACGGAGCGGTTATTCCAATTAAATCGGTCTTGGGTGATATTTTTTCTGCAATAGTATTGTAAGGGAGTCCAATTCTGTTAACCTTAAGATATTTAGTCTGGACAGGGGTAACAATTTCAATTCCCTCAGTAAGAGCATCAATGATTGTTACTTGGTGTCCTTGATTTTCTAAGGTACTTGCAATATAACCAAGTCCCAGATTTTGAGATAACCAAATAACCTCATCGAGAAAATACCAAGGTGGTGCAATTAAAGTGATGTTCATATAATAACGAATATACTTGAATAATGCTTCTTTAGGTAGATTATTAGGTTAATCTATTTTTTCATGTATCCATTTGTGGGGAGATAATACAATTCCTTCCTCTTTGACATATGTTCTATCCACATAAAATGATGCGCAACTACAATAATAATCATAAGCGGTATATTCATTAGTTGGGTCTCGAAATATTCCCGCAGTTAATAAGAATTTTCCGCCGGTAACATTAAACTGAGGGAAAATGATTCGAATCCTGCCTTTTCCCAAAACAGTACCGACGCGTATTTCTTGAAGTTTAGTGTTTGTACCGGTAATATAAATCTTATCTTCTGTTTCAATTCCAATGCCAAAGTATGGTTCAATAATCGGCTGGTGCGCCATATACTCTAATTCAATTTCTAAATATTCGCCCGGTTGGAAAACATATTTTTCGTTTCGGTGTTCATCCAATAGGCGAATGCGAGTATATTGAATTTCATTTGTACCCCAGCGGAGCGGGGTACTGACCGTACTAATTTTTTGGATGCTCTGTTGTTGTATTTTATATTTCAATTCACGTTCGACAATCTCACGTAAATGTTTTTGCACAATATACTTAGCATTACCAATTTCTTTAATTATTCCCTTCTCGAGGTAGATGACTCGATTACAGAGTCGCTCAACTGCACCATAATCATGCGAAACTAATATGATGGTTTTATTGTTTCGTTTAAATTCGTTGATTTTCTCATAACACTTTTGAGCAAACGATTGATCACCTACAGCTAGGACTTCGTCAATTAACAGAATATCCGGATTGATATTGACAGCAATTGAGAACCCGAGTCGTAGATACATGCCCGCCGAATAATGTTTGATAGGGACATCAATAAATTTTTCTAATTCCGCAAACTCGATTATAGCGTCTATTTTCCGTGAAATTTCTGATCTCGATAATCCGAGAATAGCACCGTTTAAATAGATATTTTCTTTCCCAGTTAGGTCTGGATGAAATCCGGCAGCTAACTCTAGCAAAGCAGAAAGTTGTCCGTTAATTTCAACACTTCCTCGGGTAGGGGGAGTAATGCCAAGAATAATCCGCAGTAAGGTGGTTTTACCGGAGCCATTTTCTCCAATGATCCCGAGCGTCTCGCCAGGTTGAACCTCGAAACTTATATCTTTCAAAGCCCAGAATTTTTCATGGCTTAAGTTTCGAACCGAGCTTAATCGCAATATCGTTTCGCGAAGTGTACCATGTAATTGGTGATATAAAATAAATTGTTTCCAAACATTTTTAACAATAACTGCAGGTTTCATACATATTTATTGTCTGCTACAATCTTTTTTGCAATCGACGACAATGGATACATTCCTTAGGCAATCGGCCACTTCTGATATGATCCCGAAACATGCGATACTGTTCGTTATTCCAGATTTCGCGGAAACTTTGCAACTGCAGATTGCCCATAATGCGGTCTGTATAACAACAAGGACTAATATCGCCGTTCCAATAAATTATGGCAATTTGCCATGGTTCTAAACAGTAGAAATTACTAGGTGTAGTCGGAGTAAGTTCATTCTGCATTAAAAATTCAAATTGGGTTAATCCAGATTGTTGTAATATTGCAGGTTCACAGAATTTTATCGGTTCTTCAGAAGGTAAAACCAAATTTACGTTCAATGCTTGAGCGGTTTTTCGCGCTAACTCGAAATATTGCCGCATTCGTTCCGGTTCTAAAAACAAAGTTTCATGAATGATTGATATATCAAATACCCATAGATGTTCAACGATAACTTTGGTTACATCAAATTCTTTCGCAAGTTTAATTAAATCCGGCAACTCTTCTATATTCTGTCGCATTGCAACAAAATGAAAATTCAATTCCGGAACCGAGCTTTTTCTTTTCCGTTTATATGCAACGAGATTCTTCATATTGGAAATAATCGTATCAAAATCTGCACGAAGCCGAATATTTTCAAATCGAGTTTTAGTAGCGGCATCAAGCGAAATCGTCAGTAAATCTAGGGGAATTGAAACTAATTGTTGGTTTATCTCATCAGTTAATAGCATACCATGCGTAAAAAAGCTGACTTTCGTTCCAGCGGATTTAGCTTGTTTAACCCAGGATAATAGTTGTTTATGTAACAGCGGTTCTCCTCGTGCCTGCAGATTCACTTCCTGCACATAAGGTAGAATGGGAACTAATTTTTCCCAAGTGATTGGGAGCATATCCCCAATGGAATAATTATGACTGAAATGACGAAAACACATTACACAATCTATATTACATCGGTTCGTTGGTTCAACCAACAGTGTGCTGGGATATGACCAAAGTCGGGAGCGCAATTGTTTCCGTTCAAGATGTTGGAGCTTAGTATATAGCCAATGGTTCATACATATTCGATAATTTTGATTAAGCAGAATGTAACACAATCATATGCTGATTAATATTTTGAATATCTTTATAGCGACAATCGAAACAATATCGGCAACGATATGGTGCGGTGGCTGTATTGACTTGTTTTCGAAATCGCCGATATAGCTCATTATTCCAGATTAATGAAAACGGAGTTTTAGAAATATCGCCAAGGATAGACGTATTTATACAGCAGGGAGTAACTGTTCCATTACTATTGATATAAACAAACTGCCATGGTTCGACACAAGGTTTCTTAGTTTTCTCACGGAGTATAAATCCTTGTTTGGTTACCTCAAATCGTTCTAACTCGGGAATATTCAACCGAACATTAAGTTCTTGCGCGATTTGCTTTGCTTCTAGCAAGTATCGAAGCGTTAGCTCCGGTTCATAATACAATGATTCTTCACGCAATTCTTCTCGGAAAACATTCAGGTACCCGACATCAACATCTTCTGCACCAACACGATGGGCGAATCGGATAAAATCAGGTAATTCAGCAATATTTCGTTTCATAGCTACAAACCCTAACCGTAACTGTGGTTTATTGGTGTGCAGTTGTGATTTTAATTCGTTCAATTGTTCGATATGTTCAATGAGACGAGGCAAAAAATTCACTCCGCGAATAAAGTGATACGTTTGTGGATTTACCGTATCCAGAGAAATCAACAGAACATTAATCGGGCTAGTGATAATTTGCCGAGATATTTCTTTAGTCATCAAAATACCGTTTGTAATCAGCGCAACCGTTTGTTCGTTCGTAAAAGGTAATCGTGCAAGATAATCAAAAAAATGTGGTGCAGTTAACGATTCACCGAATCCAAATACTGCGATGTAGTCTTGATATGGAATAAGCGATTTTACAGCATCAATGGTATCGGATGAGATTTCTTGTCCATCAACTTC
Organism: bacterium; assembly: GCA_026416715.1. Lineage (NCBI taxonomy): Bacteria > bacterium. Next base: position 71,839 of record JAOAEQ010000010.1, on the reverse strand, counting down.
AAGAAAGCTCTGGGGACATATCTGACATCGCAAATTACAATTTCGCGTTATTTCAATAGACATCCGTGTCGGATAAGAATATACTTGCAGTACTTGCTGTTGGCTTTCGATTTCATTTAACTTTTGGTTATATCGTTTTTTTTCAGACCATTGATTCGCTCGAGTAATGTGAAACCGATAACAGAGTTGTAGCTCTCTAATTACCCACCGAGTAAGGAAAGTGGCGTTAAGTTTTTTAGACAATATCTGTAAATGTTCAACTACCTGTTCAGTAAAAGAAATATATTTTCCTGGCGGCAAAAGATACCGAAATATCCGTAGGCAAAATAAACGGATTGCAATCGTGACTAAAATAATCTGCGAGAGCATTGGAGTTATCTATTTAGAGATGTATTCAATACTCCGGCATTATAATGCCGCAAACATACATCCATATCTAGCGTATTTGATAAGATTCTAATACTAACCTATGCTATTGAGGTTACTAAGCGGTAAAACTAGTACTGCAACAGTAGAAATCGTTTCATTTGTTTAATTTAATACAAAAATGAATATAATTTTCGCTTGGTTATACCAACCTGTGTTCAATTCCGTTTTGGTGCCAATAACTTGTTAAAATCCCGATAATCGGAGTAATATTCTGTTGAGCAATTAAGAAAAATCAAAAAATACCCACGGCAGGGTATGAGAATTTAAAAGGGATTTTTCGTTTTTTCTGCGCAATGAAAGTTTCCGCCATTACAAAAGTCATAATCTCCGCGACTATATAGAACCACTAAATTCAATATCGAGAATCTTTATAACATATATTTTATCATAAATACCAAACTTGCATTTATCAGCCAGTCATTTAGTCATCTAATGATATAATATATAATAGAAAACAGGTTGTTAATAATTTTGATTGATTATGGCTGTCAGAACCATCGTGAATTCCGACTAATTATGAAAAATTATCTAGTGCACATTTGGTTGCCCACCGGCATTATTTTTGGTTGGTATGTGAGTTTTTGGTTAATTTGGTTGAATCATTTGTGGTTTCATCCAGTTGATGCAGGATTATTAACAGTATATTTAATTTTGATTTATACAGCGATAGCAGTGTTATTGGGATTCGTTATCCAGTTTATTTTATATGATGCACAGCATTTATTTCGGATAAAATTATCCGCAGAAAAAAATTATTTTTATCACCAGATAATTTACGTAACCGGATTGTTTTACCTACCAAGTCGAACCTTTTTTGAACATCTTTTAGGGAATCCCAATGGATTCAATAAGCTATTCTATAATCTTTTTCTGTTAAGCATAATTGCGAGCTTAAGTTGGGTTAGTATTCGTCGATATAATGGATTAGCTAGAAAATTCAAACGAATCATTATCTATACACTGTATATTATCTTGGCTGGTGTAACAGTAACCGTAAGTGTTTCTGCATTATTCCAAGCCAAAGCTCACCACCAATCATTTGCTAGCCCTGTATCTTTTACCGCAAGTGGAATGAACAAAAGACAGAAAATTATGCTTATTGGAATTGATGCTATGGATTGGAAAGTATTACATTCGCTGGTTCAGCAACATAAATTACCCCAAGTTGCCAAATTGATGCAGTCCGGTGTTTCTGGACCACTAACCACGCTCAAACCGTCAATATCGCCTTTAATCTGGACTTCAATTGCTACGGGAAAATTACCACAGAAACACGGAATATTTTCTTTTTTGAGTTTAACCATACCTGGCATCCGAACCCCGATTTATTATCATGAAGATACGAGTCAACATCTAGTTCAAGATGATTATTTAGATAGTCTTGGATATAGATGGCTACGGAACTTTTTTTCGCGATTAAAAATAGTTCAAACCAGAATAGTTTCTGCTCGCGACATTCGTGCCGCAACAATCTGGGAGATTTTAAATGAGAATAAGTATCGAGTAGGGATTGTTGGTTGGTGGCCATCATGGCCCGTCGATACCAACTTAAATGGATTTATGTTGGTTGAAAAAATGACGAATACATTTCGTCCGCAATCAATCCATCCAGCATTTTTAGAAGATACAATTCGTCGGTTTGAAAGAAAGCCGGAACAGTTAACCATTCAGGATTTTCAGCGATTCATTATGTTGGATACAGCAACCTTTGAACAATTACGGAATGTTGCACCCTATGCTCCAAGTTTATTAGCGCCACTTAAACGATATTTTATCGAAGACGATTTCTATTTCAATGCCGGCAAATACTTATATCAGAAATATCAACCTGATTTTTTTGCTATATATCTTCGCGGACTCGACGGAATCCAGCATATGTATTGGCATACCTATGAACCGGAAAAATTTCCTCATATTTCACCAGATGTTTTAAAATCTGATAGAGCTAAATTTAGCAAAATCATTGAGCATTATTATCAATATATGGATGAGTTACTCGCTGAATTGCTCAAACCAACCGATTCGCATACGATCGTTATTATCGTCTCTGACCATGGAATGGAAGCAAGTGGAACGTTGCCTTTTGCTGGAACACACCTCCACGCTCCGCCGGGTATTATCATTGTATCCGGCCCGCAATTTAAAAAGAATGAACGAATTTATTCTGCTACCGTTTTAGATATTACTCCTACCATATTGGCGGCTGCCGGATTACCCATAGCAGATGATATGGATGGGAAAGTATTAAAGGAAGCTTTTATTTCGGAATATCTAGCTCAATTCAACTTATCGAAGACAATACCGTCGTATGATGGGCTCAAGATAAAACAGGTTAGTTCTGCCCAAACTCAATATGACGATGAAATTAAAGAACGGCTCCGGTCTCTCGGGTATATACAATAACTCCTAAAACTTACCACTTTTTCTCACTCCATCTATTCCTTTCGTGGTTTCTGATAGTGGAGTTGAGTGGGTATTGCTCAAAGCAATACCCACTCAACTCCATATAAACTTAGAAAGAACAATTCAAATCATTGCAATTAAGGATACAATGTAAATTTGAGTTAATTTTGAATTGGGAGGGAAAGATTTTTATATGGAAGTTTAACTATTGTATATACCCAAGACTACGAAGTTGTTCAGCGGTTTCTGCATCAATTTTTTGATACGCCCATTGCCGGAGTCGGCTATTTTCTTGCAACCATTTCTGCAGGTAATTATAATATTCAGTTTTTATGTTTTGATTCTGTTCGGCAATATTTATTAATTCAAGGTTGTCCCGTTGTAAATGGTATAATTCTTCAGGCGCAGTTTCACTCCAGATATATTTCCAGTTTGCTGAACGGACAGCGTATCGAGCCCCGAACGGAATATGGCGTCGCAAACAATCCTTTTTACTTTCAAAATGTCGCCGTTCGATAACCACATAAGGTTCTCCAGGTGTTTGTTGATTTCGAATCATTGGAACAAGACTTTTCCCTTGCATTAAGGTTTCAGATTTTATGCGCAGGAAATCCAAAATCGTTGGCATAACATCAATGGTTCGAACGAGTGAGTCAATTCGTTTTCCTTTTGGTAAGAGTTGCGGTGCGGAAATGATTAACGGAATTCGAATTGAACTATCGTATAGCGATTGACCGTGTGCGGCATATATGTCGTGGTCAAAACTTTCTCCATGGTCAGCGAGAACTATAATAATTGTGTTCTTTCGCAGCCCCATTTTATCTAACGAATTGAATAAACGCCCTAGTTCGTTATCAACATACGATATTTCAGCCGCGTATAACGCTTGCATTCGTTCAATATCTTTTTGCGTTGGGATATATTTTTTCTCTTCAAACGCACTAATTTGACTGAAACTCCCATACATCTGACTACCATTATTTACCGCAGGATAAAGTTGCGCAAACTGTTCCGGCGGTTCATAAGGACTATGCGCATCAAAATAATGAATCCAAGCAAACCATTTCTTTTTCTTAACTGAATTGAGCCACTGTAACGAAACATCAGTTACTTGGGTTGCATTCCGGTGTAGACCGGAAAAATTATCATCAAAGGTATCAAATCCTTGGGCGAACCCAAGTTTTTTTTCAAGATGCCGAACACTGACAAATCCACCAGTCGTATACCCGTTTACTTTAAGAATTTCCGGCAGTGTCGTAATGTTATCGTTTAATTTCCATGCGTTCGTTAAAATTCCGTGTACGCGCGGATATAATGAAGTTAAAATAGACGCATGCGATGGTGTCGTTGTCGGCATTTCGCAGACTGCAGTAGAAAATAATACACCTTGTTTGGCTAAGGTATCTATATTAGGCGTTTTAACCTGCGGATTACCGTAACATCCCAAAAAATCTGGACGAACAGTATCCAAAGTGATTAAGAGAATATTATATTGCGGGGAGCGATGGTAAAAGAAAAAAAGCCATCCGCAGAAAATAATTAGCACTAGTACCCAACCAAATTCAAAAACTAATTTTCTTTTCTTGGTCATACGCATTATGAAAAATCATTTACCATTGTATCGAATTATCGAGTTTAATGCAAGAAAGGAGTAGTTGATGAGATATTCCGCTGTCTATAAAACAAGAAGAAGAAATAAACGATAAGAACAATTACAGTAACAACAGATATACCACATCCTATAAGGAATGATTTTGGACGGAAAAGAAACGTTACCCTATGTGTTCCAGATGGAAGTTCAATCGCACGAAATAGATAATTCGCTTGATAAATTGGTACTTTGGCATTATCAAGTTTCGCTTGCCAGCCGGGATAATAATATTGACTTAAAACAAGAAAACCGGAATCGGTTGAGGTCGTTTCCAAAATGATTTTATGGTGCGATTGATCAATAATCCGAATGGTAGCATTGTTCACAGATTGATTGTTTATCCGTTGCAAATAGGTCGAGTTCGGATATTTCTCTAATATGACCACTTCTGCAGGATTGAATTCAGGCCGATTTAAATAGGTTAAAATATCCTGCTTATCGTTCAAGGCAACTCCGTTAGGAACAAAATAGGTTTGCGGTAAGAACGATTTTAACCGATATACTTTAATTCCACCCTTGTTCACTAATTCCAAATTCGGATGTGATAGAGGAATTTTCGTAATAATATATTTAACATTAGCAGCGGATAATAGCGGAAGTTTCTTATACAACATTTCGGTCCGTTGCGATTCAGCCATTTTAATCCACGGTGCTTCAATTTCACCAAGGTATTCATAGTAGCGGAGTATTTTCGCTGGACCATACAGATGAAACGTTGGAATACCATAATATAATCCTGAGAACCGTGTTAATAAACTGATACTATCATGAATATCATCGTATCCTTCATAAAGCTGATTAGAAAAACTATACACGCGATAAAGTTCCGATTTATCTTGTTTAATAATTGCAACCACAGCCGGAGGTTGCAGACTCAATTCACGAGGTATTGCTTTGTTTAAGTCCTGTTTAAGAATAGAGCTAAACCAGAACAGGTCAATAAATAGTAGTCCAATAAAAAGGCTTTTTAATAGGTTGAGAGATAATTTCCTCTGTGTAATCCACACAAGAATCAGGATGATAGTAATGAAAACCAATCCGGTTTGCCAAATGATATGCGCGTAAAGAAAATCGGTTCCTAAAATTCCGGATGAGAATTGTTCTAAACGATAGGTATGTGTTATAGCTAAACCGAAGATAATAAGCATAGGAATTCCGATGATGATGCTTTCTCGGAAGATAGTCCGAGCAAGGTTTGTATTTCGAAGTTTCGTTAAAAAAGTAGAAATACTGTCAAATCCAATACCTGCAAGTATCGCGCCGGCAAATGACGTAATAAATAATATTTTCGACGGGACTCGGCTATGGCTAAAAAATGGTATAGGATATACAAGACGATAAAGTGGAGTATTATTACCCAGCGCTAAAATGAATGAAATGATGAGGGTATAAATATAAATTTTAGTATAGAATTCTTGCTTTCGCAGTATCAATGCAATCAAGATTAAAAATAAACTGACAATTCCCATATAGATGCTGGTTTCAACAAAAATAGATGATAGTTCCGGAGAGGCATAGGGTCCGCCAAAATAGTAGGGGTAAATTAGTGTGATTAATCTAGACCAAGGGAAAGAACCAGAGGTTGCATTTTCATAGGTATCTCCACCAGCACGATACGAGAATTGCTGTTGTTCAAAGAAAGGAATCATTTGAATTGCACTAATCCCCATCGTTATACTGAGAAAAATTAAAATATTGAGCCCCGCTTGTTTCCAATACGATATCGTTCGAATATGTTTAACGCTTCCCTCTCGTATAACAAGGTAAATCAGGGCAAAAATGGTCGTAAACCCGATTATTTTTGGATGACCGTTAAATATGCTTATCGCATTGATTACCGCAGCCAGAATAAAAAACAGACGCTTTTTCTTTTGATAATATAATTCTAGCAAGGTTAACACCATCGGAAATGCGGTTAACGCAACCAGATGAGTAGATTGTGCCGTACGAACAATCGTATGTCCACCGAAAGTAAATACGAGCGAACTGAGCATCGCACCCCAATTTGAAATACCAATCAATCGAGCATAATAGTAGACGAAAATCATGATGAGAAGATAATGGACAAGGATAAAATAATTAAACGCCGCAATGTCTGGTAAAAGATAAAAAAAGATTAAACTTATCGGATAATATAATCCTGCCATATAATCGCCGAGGAGAGGATATCCGCAAAATAATTCTGGCGCCCATAACGGAAATTTTCCTTGGTGTAACGTTCGCCCAAGATAGACACGGAGTTGAAATTCATTCGACCGTAAATCTGATGAGAAAAACATGCCGCGCAAAAATAGAATATCAAAAAAATAGAAAAAAAAGAAAAGAATTACTACGATTAAGGGTAGGTTAAATTTCAATTTAATTCGTTCAAGGCGTGACCACATACATTTGCGCTAAACTTTCTGAAAATAAAAAAGGGGGAAACATTTTGTTTCCCCCTACAATGTCTAGTAAATTCTAGACTGTTCCTCGATAAAGTTGCACCAATCTATTATGGGAATAAAGCGCTATCCCAGAAGTAGATTGGGTCTTTATCCATGGCTACGGTGATATCATCTACGTAATGCGTCTGAGCAGCTTTACCAGTCGGCGTAATAGCTACGACTTGCAGAGTACTATATGGCGTTACTGGTATTCCACCGACCTTAATTTCTTCCCACGTGCTGGAACCAATTGCACCAGGTTGAATGATGGCGGCAAAGCTTTTCTTGGTAGAAGTATAACCCGCTAATTGTGAGTATCCATAGAGATAGTATTTTCCACCCTGTCCAGCAGCTGCATTGGTTAGAACATACGCAGAAAGCTTTACACTTTTGCCTGGCGTAAATTCTTGTGCCATTCCGGTGCCATACTGGGATATTTTTATCTTTTCACCAGCAACTTGGCTGATGGAGAGTACACCAGAACGTCCACTCTGGCTTGCTGCCCAAGTGATAGTACCAGTTCCTGTACCATCTCCGTAAATTTGGTAGATCCATCCACTCGTATTAGAATCGAAACTACCATTGTTAACCGCAACTTTTGTATTACCGTACGTCAACTCAGCATCGTCAACTGATGGAGGAGCGGCGAATACTTCGATATCATCCCAATACAATGCAGCACCAGCTGATGACGCAGCAGCCATAATGCTAACAAATTGCACTGCAAGTGAACTGGTTCGCGCATAGAACGAAATTTCCATATCGTTCCAACCTGTATCAGCCTGTCCTGGCTGGATGATATCATGTGCGCTTCGGGTAATTGAACCACCTGCAAAATCCATCAGGTAGAGATACATTTTCTGTTTCGAAGCTTAGATATTAGTTGCGTCAGTGGCAACTTTCGCGCGTGCTGTATACCATTGATTTGGAGTAACCGAAATTACCTGGGTGGTTTTCGCTTTTTGTCCGGGTGTCTGGGCAACTTTAAATACATTGGTCTTGCCTAAGTAGTTGGCTTCAACCGTCACTGTACCAATACCAGTACCGTCACCGTAGACTTGAGTAGTCCAATCAGATAATCCTGAATTGAACTTTCCATTAACCACGAGATTCGGATATACTTGAAGAATACCCTTATCATAATCCGCAGGATTTATAGTTGCAGAGGGACCAGCTTCAATCCGAACAAGTTTCTTTCCTGATAGAGCAGCAGAGTTACTAACGGTGAGCAGTTTTGTTCCAGTATCAATACTCGCGGTGATTCCAGATTCAGCAACTACTGCGTTCGCATCCGCAAATGATTCTGGCCAAACCGCATTGCCAGGATAACTCGGTGTTCCTGCAGCATTAACCATAGCAGATAAATCTACGGTCGCTGAATCACTTGGACTACCAAGCGCTACTCTCCCGAGTTTTTTCACCAAGTAAGTAGAATATTTCACTACTTGATTGGCTATCCCTTCGCCACCTTCGTTGACGCCTTTAAATGCAACAGCACGCCAAGTGGATGAAGCTTCCACAAGACCATAATAGTTCGGACTACTGCCACTTATTGAAGCAACATCAGTCCCGGTTACTACGCTCCAAGTGGTAGCGGCGTCCTTGGTATTATATACTTCCAAGTCAAATGCAGATGAAAGACTTTTTCCGGCGTAGAGTTTTACATCCGGAACACCTATATAAACCGGGGCCTGTGCTATCGCATAGGTAGCCATTAAGGCGATTATCGCTAACAGCGATAAACTTTTCTTCATATTCTTCCCTCCTTTCCTTTCAAAAAATAAAGTAACAAAATTATGTTTACAAAAATAAGTTTATCTCTACTTGAGAAGTTTGTCAAGTAAAAAATGCGAATTTTTATTTAAAAAATGAAAAATAATAAATATGTTAAATTATTGATAATGTTTACATATATACTTATATACCAATAGGCTAGGTTCTGTCAAGTCTTTTTATGAAGTTTATGGCAAAAAACCGAAGGAACATAACATAACATTGTACATAATATAGCATAGTCTTGTTGATTTTGTAAACTTTCATCAACAGTTAATTACTTCAAAATCATTGCGAAAAAATAAAATTAGCCTTCCTGGGGGAAAAGTATTGTTTAATTTCTCTTTTTATAATATCCTATAATATCGAATTATGGTTGGTATCGTTTTAATTACTCACGGTAATTTAGCAACTGAAATGATGCAAGTTTGTCGCGGAATAGCCGGAGAATGTAATGCGGTATCTATTATAACCTTTTCTGCAAATGAATCTAGACAACAACTTTGTGAAAAGGTTGAAAAAACAATTCGCAGCGCTGAGCGTGGAGATGGCGTGCTGGTTCTCGTAGATATCTTCGGAGGCAGCACCGCGAATATTTGTTTGGGGATGTATGGAAAAAATATCCCTATCGAAGTAATTTGTGGTGTTAATCTTTCGATGCTATTAGAAGCAATATATAATTGCGATAAATATTCGTTATCAGAATTGGCGAAACGCGTTGTAGAAAAGGGAAAAGAAGGTGTGGTTAATGCGACAGAACTTTGTCGTATCAAATTGAAAGAACAAAAACAGTCATAAATCAAAATATTTCATTCTGTTTTATTATGGGACTTAAATTAATTCGAATTGATGATCGACTAATTCACGGTCAAGTGGTAGTAGGCTGGGTCCGGTATCTAAATGCAAACCATATCATTGTAGCGGATGATGTCGTAGCAAAAGATGCAATGCAAAAAGCGTTATACGAGATGGTAGTTCCCCGGGAATTAAAAGTAACGATTCTTCCTGTTGCAGAAGCAGCAGAAAAAATTAAACAAAATATTTTCGCAAAAGATAATATCATATTATTACTATCCCGTCCTAAAGATGTTCTTGAATTAGTCAATAGAGGTGTGGCTGTAAAGAGTATTAATGTTGGCGGAATGCGATTTGAGCCTGGCAAACGGCAAATTACAAAATCTGTTTCAGTTAACGATGAAGATTGTGCAATATTTAATGAGTTAGTCGCCAAAGGGATTGAAATTGAAGGACGGGCTGTACCAACTGATGAAAAAACAGATATCATACAAGCATGCAAACAAGCCGTGAACATAACTTAAAAGAAAATTAAACATATTATACAAAAGAGAACGTGGTAAAAGGAAAAAATATATGACCCAAATGACCGTAAGAAAAGCCAGCTATGGATTTACATTAATCGAATTACTGATTGTTGTCGCAATAATTGCAATTCTTGCAGCTATTGCAATAGTCAATTTTCTTGCAGCACAGACACGAACGAAAGTGGCGCGCGTTAATAAAGAAATGCAGACCTTAGCTACTGCGTTAGAGTCCTATTACGTAGATAATACTGCATATCCATTATGTTACTGGGCAAACATTGGGGGCAGTGGTCCGCCAGGATGGGGAACACCTGATTTCAATCCATATTATTTACCGCGATTGGTAAGCTTAAGTACCCCGATTGCCTATATCTCTTCGATACCAAAAGATATGCTGAATCCGGGAAGCGATTCGTGGACAGCAGGACCGAGTGGGTATAGCCGAACAGACCAGTATAACACCTATATTTATTATACGCGAGAACAAATTATACCCTATCTAGACCCGTTTGCAAATTCTTGGACCAAAGTGTATGAGCATGCTAAATGGCGGCTGGCAAGTTATGGTCCTCAACGGACTCGGGTTAAAGAAGCTGGTATACCATTTTTTGTAGAACGAGAAATCGGTTTACCAGAATATGAATATGACCCGACCAATGGAATTATTAGTAAAGGATTTGTAACTCGACACGGACCTTAGTATTATTAGTGTAAAACTGTTTCTTGGAATTCATTTCTCACATTGATTAGAAGGTAAGGATCAAAAAGTAAGTCTATTGTCGTCATAGCCAGTGCTTTAGCTGCATTTAGCAGTCCTTGATGTCCGGCTTGTGAAATTGCTGCGTTAGCAAAATCTATTGAATGTTCTTGCACGGTTTCTGGAGCGATAGCTATTGAGGGATGTATTGCCGGTACAATTTGACTAACATTGCCCATATCGCTACTGCCCATTCCTGCATCAGGATTTCGTTCCTGAACTTCGACTCCAAGTTTCCGATAATTTTTTTCAAAAGCCAATGCTAATGTTTTATTCGTTCGCATACTCGCATACCGAGTTGCCGATAATTGATATTCGAATTTTGCGCCTGTCGCCAAGCTAGCTGCACGAAAGCAATTCAAAACTTTTTCTAACAATTCATCTAAATAGTTATCATCAGGTGAACGAACTGTAAATGATGCCGACGCATATGCAGGAACAATATTTGCAGCTTCTCCCCCATGGGTTATAATCCCGTGAATTCGCGAATCTTGTCGAATATGCTGACGTAAAGCATTGATCATATTGTATGAAAGAATGATGGCATCTAACGCATTAATCCCTTTTTCCGGAGCAGCAGATGCATGTGATGATTTACCGAAAAATTCGACTTTCAATGATTGACATGCAATATTTTTATAATCCACCTCAGTTCTTGTTCCGGGATGAACCATCATAGCTACGGATAACGGGTCAAAAATTCCTTTCTTTGCTAAAAGAATTTTTCCGCCACCATTTTCTTCTGCAGGGGTTCCAATAACCTGAATGATACCAGGCAAATCTGGTACAACATTTTTCACCGCAACTGCCGCGCCTGGTCCAGCCACACCCATAATATTATGCCCGCAACCATGCCCGATTTTCGGTAGCGCATCATATTCTGCTAGTAACCCAATAATTGGCTGGTCTTCAGTGCCTTTATAAGTTGCACGAAATGCGGTTGGTAACTCTGCAATGCCTTTTTCAATTTGGAATCCATTTTTAAATAAATATGTAGTCAACCATTCTACAGCGTTGAATTCCTGAAATGATAACTCCGGATTATCATGGAGTTGGATGCTTAATGCAATTAATTCTTGTGCATTTTTATCTATTTCGGCAATAACTTGCTGTTTGAGTCGTTCAATAGTTTCCATAGGATTACCCTTTTGACTGTAACCGGGGAAATAATGGATTACCACGTCGAGTTTGTAATCCTGGTTTCATTATATTTTCTGAAGTGAGGGTTACATACGTTTCGTTTTCGATTTTTACTTCGAGTCCCAGTTCAGACCATATTTGTTGTGCGGTTGTCGGCATAACCGGATATAATAATAACGCAATAATCCGTATTGTTTCCGCAATTTCATAAAGAATGGTCGCAACGCGGTCAATATTCCTATCTTTAAAATAAGACCATGGTGCTGTTTCATCAATATACTTATTAGTCCGTCGAATTAATTCCCAAATGTCTGATAAAGCATGACTGAACGCAAAGTTATCGTAGTGAGTGATTGCGGATTGAATTGTTTTGTTGCGAAGGATACCAATCTGGGTATCAAGTTCATGTTTTATTCCTGGAGTCGGAATTTTCCCATTAAAATATTTTTCAAACATTACCAAACTTCGATATAGGAGATTACCAAGATCATTTGCTAAATCGCTATCGAACCGTAATCGCAGCGATGTCTCTGAAAAATCACCGTCCGCACCAAATGGTACTTCTCGCAACAAGAAGTACCTGAATGCATCCACTCCATAACGATCAATCATTACATGGGGATCCACGACATTTCCTTTCGATTTACTCATTTTTTCACCATCAACTGTCCACCAACCATGGGCAAAAACTTTCTTCGGGGGTTCGAGTCCTGCGGCAAACAACATGCTAAACCAGATTATCGAATGAAAACGCAATATTTCTTTTCCGATAAAATGCACATCTGCAGGCCAATATTTTTTAAATTTCGTTTCGTTATTTTCATAACCGATTGCAGAAATATAATTGATTAATGCATCAAACCAAACATAAAAAACGTGACCTGGATCGTTTGGAACCGGAATTCCCCATTTGAGCGTTGTCCGACTAATTGATAAATCACGCAATTCAGTTTTTACGAAATTAACTATTTCGTTTCTTCGGCTTTCTGGAACCAAACAGTCCGGATGAGAATCAATGTATTGTAACCAGTGGTTTTGCCATTTGGATAATGCAAAAAAATAGCTTTCTTCTCGCAAGCGTTGTGTGGTTCGGCCGCAATCAGGACAAATGTTTCCCGGTTTTAACTGGCTTTCAGGAAAGAACGTTTCGCAGGGAATACAGTACCACCCTTCATACATACCTTTATATATATGACCTTTAGCTAATAAATCGTTAAAAAATTTCTGGACACATCGTCGATGTCGGGGTTCCGTAGTTCGAATAAAATCAGTATAGGAAATATTTAATCGTTTCCATAAGTCAGTAAATCGCACTACAGTTTGGTTAACGAACGATTGCGGGTCTATTCCTTTTGCGTCCGCTGCATCCTGAACTTTTTGACCATGTTCATCTACCCCAGTTAAGAAGTATACCTCATAACCTTGCAGACGTTTATGCCGCGCCACAACATCTGACGCAATAGTAGTATAAGCATGTCCTAGATGCGGAACATCATTAATATAATAAATCGGTGTTGTTACATAAAAAGTTTTTCTATTCATTATCGTGTGTTTTTCTATTATTTTTGTTTTTTGAAATAGTTTAAAGTGATAATCATTTTAAAGAAATAAGGGATTTGCTGTCAAGAAAAAGCGCCAACTATAGATTTGAAATTTTTAATCTAGTTAATTGGATTTAAGTTTACACCCAATGAAATTAAATTCATCATTTTATAAATTCGCTAATAACCTGTAAAAAAACAATTTTTTCCAATTAAAACCATCGGTATAACAGTTACATACATAACAATAATAAAATCAATTGTTAACAAAAAAATGATAATTTAGTTTTTTTTACTTGACAAAATAGATTAAATAGGTATACACTTATTGCGCTGGAAATAAATGGAAAAAAATGGAATAAGAATTTTACAGATATGTTAACAAAATTTCGAGGTGAAAAATATCATCGGATTGATAGTAATTTCCGTATAAGTATGCCGCGTGAATTTGCTGATATCTTTCGTGAAACATCGCAAGGAAAAATTGTAATATCACGCGGATTTGAACATTGTCTTTGGTTATATCCAGCAACAATATATGAAATTATTATCCAGCGTTTATCAATTTTACCGCAATTTAAAAAAGACGTCATGGAGTTACGTTCATTATATGTTGGAAGTATAACAGAAACTGAATTAGATAAACAAGGCAGGATAGTGCTTCCTAAACACTTAATACAGTATGCAGGCATAGAACAAGAAATTGTTCTCGTTGGTGAATCGTTTCGCTTGCAATTATGGAGTGCATCGAATTGGCAGCATTTCCTTGAACGAATTAATACTAATACTGATGTCATCGCAGAAAAAATGTCCGCATTATTTGAACAACAGTCTGTTAGTAATCAACCGTTATTTGAAGATACGGCGGATAACTTACTAAATGCATGATACATGATAAGCCGCAAATTCATTTTCCGGTTTTGGTTGATGAAGTATTGAAGTATTTGGACCCGAAACCGAATGGGGTTTATCTGGATGCAACACTTGGACTTGGCGGGCATGCGCTTGAAATAAGTAAACGAATTGGAAGTGGGGGAACCATCATTGGGATTGATTGCGATCCCACTGCACTGGAAATTGCAAAAAAAAGATTACAAGCAGTATCTTCGAAAGTAATTTTCGTGCACGGCAATTTTCGGAATTTAACTCAAATTTTAAGCCAGCAAGGATTTTCGCACGTGGATGGAATGTTATTTGATTTGGGTATGTCAAGTTTACAACTCAATGATCCTAAGCGTGGATTTAGTTTTCAACAATCGGGACCGTTAGATATGCGGTTTGATACCTCTAACCGAATGACAGCTGCAGATTGGTTGAATAGCGTAACAGAATCTGCCCTAGAAAAAATAATCCAAGAATATGGCGAAGAGCGATATGCGGGACGAATTGCTCGAGCTATTGTACAGAGTCGTTCTATTAAACCGATACGAACTACTGACCAACTATCTAAAATTATTAGTGCTGCGGTTTCGCGTAGCTCGAGGTATCGGCGGAATAAAATCCATCCGGCAACGAGAACCTTTCAAGCTATCAGAATCTATGTAAATCAAGAGTTAGCGAATCTGGAAGCAGCATTAGCGCAGTTTATAGATTGTTTATCACTCCATGGAAGAGCAGTATTTATTTCGTTTCATTCGTTAGAAGACCGAAGAGTAAAGATTCAGTTTAAATTGTTGAAGGGGGAGTGTGTTTGTGGCGGGCAAGGGCTGGAAGGATGTTCTTGCCCGCGCGTGAATCGGGTTAGAGTGTTAACTAAAAAACCTGTCCGAGCAAGTGCGCAAGAACTCGCGTTTAATCCGCGAGCACGCAGCGCAAGATTACGTGCGGTTGAACGAATCGCTTAACTATACTGTTGAAAAGAAATGATGGGTTATTTTTTTCCTGATTTTATATTAATGTATGCTTTAGGTAAAACTTTCGATACGCGCAAATAAATACAAAAGGAGGTGAATCTAATGAATTATTCCATAGCTCGCCATAATGACTACTATACCATCAGTCGAAGTCGGTGCGTTCAACGTCAATCGACAGTGTTTTCTCGGTTAATAAAAAGATGTTTATTCATAGTGATTGTTTTTCTGATCACGGTTTTAATTCATCAATTTCTCCGGATCCAAATAGACATAACAAAAAGTCAAATTGCTGAAATAAAAAAAGTAAATCTTAGTTTAAAAAATCAAGCACTATACTTAACCCAAGAAATTGAAACATTAAAACATCCGCAACGAATTGAACTATTAGCCAATGCTATGGGGATGTTTCCGCCAAGCGCACAGAAAACAGAAAAAATGTATAATGTGCTCTATGCTGCAAGTAATCAGTCAGTGAAAGAATTGTCTAATAGTGGAGAACAAGAGGTTCAGAAAAAAAGAAATCGTCTGGGAGCAATTTTAGCCAAATTTGCTATTTACTACCAGAGGGCGGAAGCAAAACCATAGATTGTTTAGGGGAAAGCCGGTGTACATAAACGTATCAGTCAATTTGTTTTCCATCAACAAAAGAGAAACATTATCTTTTCAGGATATATGCGGCGAACGAAACCATCAGTTCATGTAACATCACGAGCACATCAAATCCGAATTCTATTCATTCTACTTGGATTTATCATCATTTTTGCTTCAATAGGTCTAAGACTTTATCATCTCCAATGTATACAATATAAAAAGTATCGCGTACTCGCTGATAACCAGCATATTGTTAAATCGCAGTTGCCAGCAAAACGTGGTGCAATTTACGACCGTAATGGAAAAGAATTAGCGATTAGTATTGAATCTTATGATGTGATTTGTAGTCCGGAAGCAATTGCTCAGGTTAAAAAAGGTTCAGATAAATTAAAAAAGAATATTGATGTAAAATTAGCAAAAGAGTTAGCGAGTATACTCCATCAACCCGAACCCGAATTGCTTAAATTATTTACAACAGATACCACTTCCCAGCGAAGAATTATTGCCCGTGAAATAGACCTTGCTCAATATCAGCAACTACAAAACATCATCGCTAAATATCGGATTCGTAATGAAATAGGATTTGAACCCGTCTCAAAACGATACTATCCCAAAAAAGAACTAGCCTGTCATATCATTGGTTCAGTTGGGATAGGATATAGTGATGAACGCTATAAAGTCCGACATGCAAATCGCGGATTAACAGGGATAGAACAAAAACAACAAAAAAATATTTGCGGATCATTTGCAGTAATACAAACCGTAGTTGATGCCTTAGGGAAACCGATTACGCCGGTAGATGATTCCTCACTACTAAGCGTTCAAGGGGAACAGTTATATCTAACCATTGATGAGACGATTCAATATGTTGCGGAACGAGTTTTAGCAGAGACTATCAAGAAGCATAAAGCTGCTGGCGGGAGTGTAATTGTTATGGAACCAAATACGGGCGAGATATTAGCATTAGCGAATGAACCAAAATATGATTTAAATCGGTTTTGCGAATACGCAAAAAAGCCAGAACTTTGGAAAAACATTTCACGAAATCGTGCCGTTGAAGATGTAATCGAGCCTGGTTCAATAGCTAAAATATTCACAGCTGCTGCAGCTTTAGAAGAAAACGTAGTTAGCCTAACTGATAAATTTTATGGATATAATGGAAAAATAGTATTTTGCAATCGAGTATTACGCGATACCCATCCGTATGCATGGTTAACATTTCCGGAGATAATAGAAGTGAGTAGTAATATTGGAATACATCAAGTAGCGCAGCGAATACCTCCCGCAACATTTCGCCAATATCTAATAAATTTTGGTTTTGGGAATCGAACCGGCATCGAATTACCCGGAGAAACCTATGGTGTAGTTCCTGCATTGAACCAATGGACACCGTTAACCATGTCACGGATCGCATTTGGACAAAGTATTTCGATGAGTCCCATTCAGATAACCTGTGCATTAGCTGCGATAGCAAACGGCGGAATGCTTATGAAACCGAGAATTGTGAAAGGAATCTACGATGCTAAAGGAAATAAAATTAAAGAATCAAAACCTGAACCGGTGCGGCGAGTGATAAGTGAATTAACTGCAAAGACACTCGCTCGAATAATGGAGGGGGTAGTTGAACGAGGAACCGGTACATTAGCGAAACTTGACGGATATCGAGTTGCTGGTAAGACCGGAACCGCTCAGGTAGTATCAGATGATGGTCGCGGATATAAAAGTGGTAAATATAATTCGTCGTTTATTGGATTCGTGCCCGCAGAATCTCCCCGAATAGTCATTAGTGTAATTATTAATGAACCGAGTTGTAATGGGTATTATGGCGGAACAGTAGCCGCTCCAGCATTTAAAAAAATCGCATGTGAAGTATTAACCCAGTTAGGGGTAAATTTACCGTTACCGGTAATTGATACTGATAGTACGAAGGGTAATAGTGATCTAACGATAGCGCAAAAACTTCCAGAATCCATAGGAAACGATAAAAACAATGTTGATAAACCGATAGTTTCCGATGTTCCATATCCATCAGATAGCCCAGAAGGGCAACGTATTATAGATGGAAATATTCAGTTGGTAAATTTAGATGGAAAGATACCTAATTCCGTGCCAACGTCATCGTTAGTATTGATGCCTGATGTTAAAGGAATGACTAAACGGAAGGTTGCCTATCTCTTCGCACAATACAAAATACCAGTTCGGTATGTCGGTAGTGGGATTGCAGTATTTCAAAATCCCCCTGCTGGTGAAGCGCTCAAACCTGGTACGAATTGTGTAATTTATTTTTCAAATTTGCAGGAGCGATAATATCTGATTATGCGATTAGGTGAATTAATTTCAGTTTTGCCACAAAAAGAGTTTATTCAAGGTAATCCTGAACTTGAAATTCTCGGGCTTGCGCATAGCTCGAAGGAAGTTACCCCCGGTTCGTTGTTTATTTGTATTGAAGGATATAAAACCGATGGACATCGATATGCAGCACAAGCTATTGAAAACGGAGCGGTTGCGCTTGTAATTAATAAAGAACTCGCTGGAATTCCGGAGCAGATTGCGCTTATTAAAGTGCCAAACACTCGTTCTGCAGAAGCTAGCTTAGCAGCAAAATTCTATGGTTACCCGAGCCAGAAAATGCCGGTTATTGGAATAACTGGCACCAATGGGAAAACGACGACCACCTATTTAATTGAATCAATTTTACGAAGTGCCGGATATCGTCCTGGTGTCATTGGAACGATTGCATATCGGTTTGGTGGGAACATTATACCTGCGAAAAATACGACACCGTCAGCGCTAGAGCTAAATCAAATCATGGCGCAAATGGTTGAAATCGGCTGTGATTATCTAGTTATGGAAGTTTCATCGCATGCGTTATCGCAAGGACGGGTCGATGGAATAGATTTCGATGTCGGAATATTTACCAACCTAACCCGAGACCATCTCGATTTTCATAATACGTTAGAAGAATATCTTAAAGCAAAATGTATTCTATTCGTTAAACTCGGACAGGGATATGATAAAAAATATCCTAAATTTGCAGTAGTTAATATTGATGACCAATACGCAGCTGAGGTTATTGCCGCTAGTGCCGTTCCGGTAGTGAAATATGGTGTAGCGAATGATGCGGAAGTTCGAGCTGCAAATATCGTACCACGTCAAACAGGATTAGTGTTCGATTTAATAACTCCGCTCGGGAAAACCGAAATCCAGTTACAGCTTGCCGGTATGTTTAACGTTTATAATGCACTTGCGGCAGCAGCTGCAGTATTGAAAGCCAATATTTCATTAGAGCAGATTAAATCGGGATTAGAATCAGTCTCCATCGTTCCAGGTCGATTTCAGTTGGTTGATGCTGGTCAAGATTTTATGGTAATTGTCGATTATGCTCATACGGAAGATGCATTGTTCAATTTACTCCGTTCGGCTCGACAGTTAACTAAACAGAAACTAATTGTCGTTTTCGGCTGTGGTGGAGACCGAGACCGAGGTAAACGACCTAAGATGGGAGAAATAGCAGCAAAGTTAGCTGATCTAGTTATCATAACTTCAGATAATCCCCGGTCTGAAGACCCAGCCCGAATCGCATTAGATATCGAAATCGGGATTAAACGGGTTAGTAATGGAGCCGATAAATATCAAGTGGTTCTGGATCGAAAAACGGCAATTGCAACCGCAATTGAATTAGCAAAAAAAGGAGATATTGTGGTTATTGCTGGAAAAGGACACGAAACCTACCAAATATTTGCCGATCGAACGATTCATTTTGATGATGCTGAAGTAGCTAGAGAAATATTAACCCAAAAAATATTGAGGTAGACCTTTGGAATCAATTACCGTAACGCAAATTGTACAATGGACACAAGGGAAACTCATCCATGACACATGGGGATTACCGGTAACGAACATTAGCACGGATACGCGAACCCTTACCATCGGTGATTTATTTGTACCCATTAAAGGCGAGCATTTCGACGGACACAATTTTCTCGAAGAAGCGATTCGAAAAGGTGCTGCCGGAATTCTAATTGCCGAAGGAAATCCATTACCACATATCCAATGGCAAAATCATTTCGTGATTCAAGTTAAAGATACGAAACGAGCCTTAGGCGATTTAGCGAAACATTATCGAGCGCAATTTGACATTCCAGTGATTGCGATAACCGGTAGTAACGGAAAAACTACGGTTAAAGAAATGGTTGCGCAGATATTAAATCAGCGATTTAGTGTCCTGAAAAACGAAGGGAATTTAAATAATGAAATCGGATTACCGCTCACTTTATTTCAGTTGGGAACGAAGCATCGAGTTGCAGTAATTGAACTTGGAATGAGTGCCCTTGGAGAAATTAAGCGGTTAGCCGAAATCAGCCAGCCGTCTATTGGAGTTGTAACTAATGTAGCGGAAGCGCATTTAGAATTTTTTAAATCAGTTGATGAAATTGCTATGGCGAAGTCGGAATTAGTCACCTCGTTGAACGAAAATCACACCGCTGTGCTGAACATTGATGACGAACGGGTAGCGCGGTTTAAAGAATTGACCAAAGCGAAAATTTTAACCTTTGGGATTCAAAATCGAGCAGATTTTCGAGCGACAGAAATAAGGTTCAACCAGGAAAAAATGCGGATAGAATTTCAGTTACTTAGTCCCCAAGGATACCACCAGGTATGCATGCCCATTCTTGGCCAACACAATGTATATAACGCACTAGCATCCACGGCAGCAGTGTGGAGTTTAATGCCAGATATTGAATTAATTGCTGCCGGATTAGCTACCATTAAACCGGCGAAAATGCGAATGGAATTGATTGAACTTAATGGGATAATCATCATCAACGATGCGTATAATGCGAATCCGAAGTCAATGCATTCCGCTTTGGAAACCATTGCTAATTTGAAGGTAACCGGTCGAAAAATAGCGGTGCTAGGAACGATGCGAGAACTAGGTCAGATTGAAGTTTCAGCGCATCAGCAAGTCGGCATAAAGGTTGCAAACCTGAACTTGGACTATTTAATTACGGTCGGCGAATTAGCCCGCCAGATAGCGGATGGCGCAAAACAAGCAGGTATGGCTCCGGAACGGATATTTGAATTAGATTCCAATCAGCAAGCAGTTGAGGTATTAAGCGGATTAATTCATTCTGGCGACTTAGTTTTGGTCAAAGCTTCACGGAAACTTAAATTCGAAGAGATTGTATTCGATTTGCAAAAACTGTATAGCCAATTGTGTATAAATTGACACAATTATGCTCTATCTTTTTCTCATCCATTATCTCAATAAGCTTTATGATATTCCTGGAATTAATGTTTTCCGGTATATTACGTTCCGGTCAGCGACAGCCGCATTTTTAGCGTTATTAATCAGTTTACTTCTCGGACCAAAAGTTATAGCACGATTGCGGCAGATGAAAATCGGTCAATATATCCGCAAAATTGACCAAGAAAAAGGACCTGATCTTAGCGAGATGCATAAAGGCAAAGCCGGAACGCCAACCATGGGCGGGATATTAATCCTAATTTCGATTTTAGTACCAGTGATACTATTAGGCGATTTGACGAATCGACTAGTCATTTTGATGTTGATTGTAACCTGTTGGTTTGGTGCGGTTGGATTTCTAGATGATTATATCAAATTGGTTATGCGTCGGTCGCTAGGATTAACCGCTGCGAATAAATTATTCTGGCAGATATGCTTAGGCATCGCCGTTGGCCTGTATCTTTATTATTATCCTATTATTCCAGATAAAGCCACCCAACTTTATTTTCCGTTCCTCAAAAACTTCCATCCGACGCTAGGCTGGTGGTATATTCCTTTTGTGGTGTTAGTCATAGTTGGAGCTTCGAACGCCGTGAATTTGACCGATGGACTTGATGGATTAGCTATCGGTTGTGTAACGATTAGCGCGTTGGCGTATGTCGTGATGACATATATTGTTGGTCGAGCAGATTATAGCGCATATTTACAAATTGCGTATGTTAAAGAAGCAAGTGAGCTAACTGTTTTCGTAGCAGCGCTCGTCGGTGCCGGATTAGGATTTTTATGGTTTAATGCACATCCCGCTAAAGTGTTTATGGGTGATACCGGTTCATTAGCATTAGGAGGAGCACTCGGGATCATCGCCATTCTGATTAAACAGGAATTGACTCTGGTTATCATTGGTGGAGTTTTTGTGATTGAAGCTCTTTCGGTAATCATTCAGGTTGCTTCGTATAAACTGCGCGGCAAACGGGTATTTTTAATGTCACCATTACATCATCATTTTGAACGAGCCGGTGTTCATGAATCGACAATCATTGTTCGATTTTGGATTGTTGCGGCAATCTTAGCGATGATTGGGTTAAGCACGCTAAAATTACGGTAAAAATAGGTAGGATTTTACCTTATTTCGAACAGGTGAATAGTGGGAATTGCTCAGAGCAATACCCACTCCGCTCCATTCAAAAATCGAGAAGAAATAATCACGGAGAAGACTGATTTTTCATAAGAAATAATGCAAAGGTTAGGTTTATCGGTTACGAACAAGAACATTACAGTTTTAGGAATGGCAAGAAGCGGAGTTGCTGCAGCAAATTTATTGGCTAAACACGGGGCAAAAGTTAAAATCAGCGATATTAAACCCCGTGAGAGTTTAGAAAAATTCATTCAGCAATTAGTGAGTCCGGAAATTGAAATCTCAACGTCAGCCAATCAGGTCGAAGACATTAAATCCGCAGAACTGGTTATATTAAGTCCTGGTATTCCAACGGATATTCCAGCGGTGCAAGAAGCGAAAAACCGAAACATTCCGGTGCTTAGCGAAATCGAGTTAGCATATCAATTTTCGCAAGCGAACTGGATAGCTATTACCGGGTCGAACGGAAAAACCACGACGACAACGTTAACCGGTGAATTGTTGAAATCAGCATGGTCAGCTCCAGTCGAAGTTGCTGGCAATATCGGATTTGCATTATGCAATGTAGCTGAACAAGTTCCGAAGGAAGGTTTAATCGTTTCCGAAATCAGCAGTTTCCAATTGGAAACGATAACGACATTTAAACCCTATATCGGTGCCCTGTTAAATTTAACGCCGAATCATCTTGACCGATATCCGGATTTTGAAAGTTATGCCCGAGCAAAAATCAGAATATTTGAATATCAATCCGGAAACGATTTTGCAGTATTGAATGCGGATGATATTGAAACGCAGAAGTATGTATCTGCAGTTAAAGCGAAAAAAATCTTTTTTTCCCGATTAACAAACTTGAAGGAAGGAGTTTTTGTTAACCAGCATAATGTTTGGGTCAAGTTTGGCAATTGGGACGAAGCGGTTATCCCGCTGAAAGAATTAAATATTCCTGGCGAACATAATGTTGAAAATGCACTCGCTGCAGTCGCTATTGCGGTATGTTGTGGTATTGCTCCTTCCAAACTGGTCGAGCCGCTAAAAGCATTTAAAGGAGTAGAACACCGGTTGGAGTTTGTTCGCGAATTAAACGGCGTCAAATATTACAATGATTCTAAAGCAACAACAGTGGTTGCGGTGATAACCGCACTTAAAAGCCTTTCAGGACCAATCATTCTCATTGCTGGTGGGAAAGACAAGGGAAGCGATTATACTCCGTTACGTCCGTTATTGCAAAAAAAAGTTAAACAGTTGATTCTGATTGGTCAAGCGCGGCAGAAAATGCGAACTGCGTTAGAGAGTAGCTGTCCAATACTTGAAGCTGATTCGATGCAAGAAGCGGTCAAACTTGCGTATGAAAAAGCTGTGAATGGAGATACAGTGTTATTATCTCCGGCGTGCGCAAGCTATGATATGTTTACCGATTTTGAAGAACGTGGACGCATATTCAAACAAATAGTAATGGAACTATAGCAATTGCCAAGAATAAACGTTATTTTCGAACGGATACATTAGCAGAACAATTAAAAAAATAGGAGGAAAAATGATATGTTAGAGTTTAAGACGAAAATACAAGCGACAATATTTATTGTAACGATTATTCTCGTGTGTTTTGGTCTAGTAATGGTATTAAATTCAAGTTTTTATTTAGGTGAAAAGAAATATCACAATCCATATTATTTCTTTATGCGTCAATTAATCTGGGCAATAATCAGTATCTTTGCTATGTTGCTTATGATGCGCTTGGACTATCAACAATTACGAAAAGTAAGTCGGTTTGTTTTACTTGTTGCATTATTGTTACTCTTTGTTGTGCTCATAATAGGGAAACGGGTTAATGGTGCAATTCGCTGGATTTACTTCGGTCCAATTAGCTTTCAACCATCAGAATTTGCGAAGTTAGCTTTGATTATCTATATGGCAGATGTCTTGACGAGAAAGCAGGAAGGTGACCAATTAAAAAAGATTTCTACCGGATTATTTCCTGTCACGGTAGTTATGGGATTATTAGCAATATTAGTGTTGCTGGAGCCGGATTTAGGAACTGCGGTGGTGATGGTTGCGATAGCATCGGCACTCTGTTTTATTTCAGGAATGCGAAAATTATATTTATTGATTGCGCTAGCAATTCCCGTATTGATTTATGAGCTGATTAAACATCCGTATCGCTGGAAAAGAATATTAGTTTTCTTAAACCCGAGCAGTGACCCAATGGGTGCGGGATATCAAGTCAACCAATCATTTATTGCGCTAGGTTCCGGCGGTTTAACCGGTCGAGGATTAGGCGAAAGTCTTCAGGCATTTGGATATCTCCCCGATGGTCATACAGATTTTATTTTCTCGATTATTGGCGAACAATTAGGATTTATTGGAACTATAGCGGTTCTCTCCACTTTCCTATTGTTAATCATACTCGGAGCTGTCGTAGCAATTCGCTCTAAAGACTTATTTGGAACGCTCTTGGTTGCAGGAGTAATTTCGCTTATTGCTATGCAAGTAATAATTAATACTAGTGTTGTTTCGGGCTTATTACCAGCTAAAGGAATGCCATTACCGCTTATCAGTTACGGTGGGTCATCGTTATTATTTATGTTACTCGGTATAGGAATTTTGCTTAATGTTGCGAAATATACCACTGAACGAGTTAAAGACATCCGTTGATTATCTATGGCGCAAAATACTGTATCTAACGGGATGAAGCTATTGATTTCTGGCGGAGGAACCGGCGGTCATATCTATCCGGGAATAGCGGTTATCCAGGGATTATTGCAAATACAACCAAATGCGCAATTCGGGTATGTTGGTAAAAAAAATGGATTAGAAGAACAGATAGTAACTAATTCTGGATTGCCAATAACGTTCTTTGGTATCGAAGCGCAGGGGTTATCCAGAAAAATATCGGTAACTAACGTTCGTGCATTATTTAAAAACTATTACGGTTACAAACAAGCGACGCAAGTTATTTCGCAATTTAGACCGGATGTGGTTTTCGGAACCGGTGGATATGTTTCCGTGAGCACCGTGTATGCTGCGCAACGGAAGAAAATCCCTACGTTGATTTTAGAACAGAATTTGATTCCAGGATTAGCGAATAAATTCCTTGGGAAACGAGCAACCGCAATTGCAGTTAGTTTTCCTGAGACGAGCGCATATTTTCCGATAGGGAAAGTAACCGTTACCGGAACGCCGGTGAGATTACCGAAACAAACGGTATCCAAAGCAGAAGCGAGACAATTATTCGGACTTGAACCAGATGTGTTTACTCTGTTAGTGTTTGGTGGCAGTCAAGGTTCATTAACGATCAACCGGGCGATAGTTTCTGCGTTACCAATATTGGAAGAGCGTAATATAAAATTGCAGATTATTTTGCAGACCGGCCAAAAAAATTATCCTAACATAGTTGAGCAAGTGAAAACCTCAAAAATAAAGGTGATTATTCTTCCGTATATTCATGAAATGATGAATGCATATACCGCAGCAGATTTAGTAATTTGTCGAGCTGGAGCAATTTCTATTGCAGAAATTACGGTTTGTGGGGTGCCTGCAATTTTAATTCCATATCCCTATGCGACGGCGAATCATCAGGAAAAAAATGCACGAATGCTTGAACAACACGGTGCAGCGAAAGTGGTTCTAGAGCGTGAATTAACTACATCAAACTTGGTCGAATTAATTGCCGCATTGATGCAAAACAAACAAAAGTTGTCAATAATGGCTGAAAAAAGTCGGCAATTAGGTAAACCGAATGCAACGTTCGACCTTTGTAAACTTATCCAGCAATTAGCGAACAATAAGTTTATATCCGCTACAGCAGATTAAGTGAATGAATATTTGTAAAATAATATGCAGCAACAACAGATATCCTCGGCAGTAAAACATATTCATTTTATCGGAATCGGTGGAACAGGTATGAATGGACTAGCTCAGGTATATCTCCAGTTAGGGTACGAAGTGTCCGGTTCTGATAAATCTGTTTCTGAAGCGACACAGCGGTTGCAACAGTTAGGGGCAAAAGTGTATTTCGGTCATGCACCCGAAAATATTAACGGGGCAAATTTAGTCGTTTATTCGAGCGCAATAGATCCAGAAAATCCAGAATTAGTCGAAGCAAAAAAACGGAATATTCCAATTTGGCATCGGGCAGATTTATTAGCTGATTTAATGAAAACGCGACAGGTTATCGCTGTCGCAGGAACCCATGGTAAAACTACTACTAGTTCGATGATATTCTCAATGTTGCTCCATGCGGGATTACAACCAACAGCAATTATCGGTGGGAAGGTTCAAGAAATTGGCAGTTCTGCAATGCTCGGACGAGGGACATGGCTGGTTGCGGAGACCGATGAAAGTGATAAATCGTTCTTGCGGCTAACCCCCAAAATTGCGGTTGTTAATAATATTGAAGCAGACCATCTAGAGCATTACGATGGAAAATTTGAAAATATCGTTACCGCATTTATTCAATTCATGCATTTAGTACCACCGGATGGTTTTGTTTTGATTGGCTATGATGATCCGACCGCACGAACATTAGTCGAAAAGTCAATTCGGCCGGTGGTGACTTTTGGTTTACATCGGGAAGCTGATGTTCGTGCAGAAAATATTCGATACGTCCAATTCGGGAGTAGATTTGATTTAATTTATAAGAATGAAAAGAAAGCGGAAGTAGCTATTCGAATGCCAGGTAAACATAATGTACAGAATGCATTAGCTGCGATTGCGGTTGGTATCGTTTTAGAACTCGATATTGCGCAAATTCTTCCGGGATTGGAAGGATTCAACGGGGTAGGGAGACGGTTTGAAATTAAGGGTGTAGTGAATGGTATAACCGTTGTCGATGATTATGCGCATAACCCAAGTAAGGTTGCAGCAGCGATTGCCGCGTGTAGAACCGGTGATGCAAAACGGGTTATAGCTGTGTTTCAGCCGCATCGATATACTCGTACCAAATTTCTAGCAGAGCAGTTTGGACAAAGTTTTACAGCTGCCGATGAATTGATTATTACAGAAATTTATGCTGCTGGAGAAACGCCACTTCCGGGTATATCAAGTCAGACAATTATTGACGCTGCTAAAATCAATGGATTTGAACGTATCACTTATATTCCTAACCGTGACGAGATTAATGATTATCTTATTAAAACCGTTCAACCTGGTGACATTGTAATTTATTTAGGTGCGGGAGATATTTGGCGATTGGCAGATGATTTGGTGGCTCGCTTGAAACAAAAAATGCAAACTAGGCTGAGTGTCGATGACCCTTTTCCGCCGATACAGGGAAAAGTCATTTCGCAAGCGATAATGAAAGATTATACGACGCTTAAAATCGGAGGAAAAGCAGAACTATTAGTTATCCCGGAAAACATCGAATCCTTGACTCAAATTCTCCACTATGCGAAACATAAAGGAATTACGCCATTTATCCTTGGCGCTGGGTCGAATATATTGGTGCGAGATAACGGTATCCCTGGGATAACGATTAAACTCGGTGAAGGATTTAAACACATTGAGCAAGTGGATACGCTGTTAATCCGTTGCGGTGCCGCAGTTATGTTACCGGATTTAGTAAAATTTTCTGCGGCTGCGGAATTAACCGGATTGGAAGCGCTTGTTGGCATCCCTGGAACCGTTGGTGGAGCGATATATATGAATGCTGGAGCTTTTAACCATTCGATTAGTGAATGTATTGCTACGATAACGATTGTAGATTTTGAAGGAAATATTAAAGTTTTAACAAAAGAAGAAGTAACATTTGATGAACATAAAACCAATCTTGATAAAGTAATTATTGTAGAATGTTTATTGAAATTGCTGCCGGGTAATAAGCAGGAAATATTAGCCAAAATGCAGCAATATACCGACCGGCGAGCGGCAACACAACCGTTAGAATATCCGAGCGCAGGTTGTTTTTTTCGGAATCCGAAAGGTGAAGGAGCAGGACGATGGATTGACCGTGCTGGATTGAAAGGAACCAGAATAGGTGGAGCGATGATTTCAGAGAAACATGCAAATTATATCGTTAATGTTGGTAATGCGACAGCACAGGATTGCCTAGAACTGATTAACCTTGTTCAGCAAAAGGTGAAAAGAGAATTTAATATTGATTTAGAGCTAGAAGTTAAGATAGTCGGCGCGAGCTGAGTGTATAATTTCATCCAAATTGCCACAGATGATAATGAAGTAATCTGACGCCGTAAGGTTATGAAGTTTATGGAAATACAATCATATGAAATCCATCTATACCCATATAAAAATCAATAATGAACATCTTAAAAAGAAGAAACGTAAAGTTCAGAAAGACATTCCACCACACTATATTTGGAAAAAGGTATTGCATGGTGTATTAACTGGATTGTTGATGTTGATCGTAATTCTTGTAGGGATTCAATTAACTATGTTTGTATTCTGGTCTAATTATTTTTCGCTGCGTAAAGTCGAAATTAGTACAACAAAACAGATTAATAGAACCGAAATACTTAATTTAGCCGATGTACAGTTGCAAAAGAATCTAGTCACTTTACCAACACGGAATATTATTAAGCGAGTTATGGTTCATCCCTGGGTAAAAGAAGTTCGGATACAAAAACGGTTTCCAGCTACGATACGAATAGATGTAGTTGAACGTAGTCCTATCGCAGTAGTATGCGGAAAAGAAATGTATGGTGTTGATGCTGAAGGATATCTGCTACCAGGAATATATCCGGAATCGTTACAAGAATTACCGATAGTTACAGTCCCAGAGAATGTACTCGTTGAACATCCAACCCGTATCAATTCAGACGGAATGCGGAATGTTCTAACGGTTATCACCTATTTAAAAGAAAATGCGCCATGGTTTCTGAAGGAAATATCAGAATTCAATATTACTGCACCGGATAACCTTTTGTTGTATACGCTGCATGAAGGGACAGAAATTCGTCTTGGGAAAGAAAATTTTGAAGAACGATTAAACAAATTGTTACACATCTGGCAGATAATAAAACAGCAGCAGCTGGAAGAAGAATATATAGATTTACGATTTGATAAACAAGGCATTGTAACGAAGCCCAAAATTGTGAATAAAAAGCGAGATAAAGGAACGGAATCCAATAAGGTACAAACATAAGTACCAACAATAGCTAGAACTTGAAACGTGTAAACGTTAAAGGAACATTAAGTATGGCTAAAACAAAACAAAATCTTATTGTAGGGCTAGACATCGGGACTACGCAAGTCAGAACATTGATTGCTGAAATACACGAAGATGGAGAGATGAGTATTATCGGGATAGGGACGGTTCCCTCGGAAGGACTCGAACGTGGAATGATAGTAGATTTAGAGAGTACAACCCGGTCAATTCAACGGTCTGTGCAGAAAGCACAAGATATAGCGAATGTTGAAGTAAAAAAAGCAATTGTCGGCATTAGCGGAAATCATATTCAATGTCAGAATGCGCGAGCTGGAATTGAGGTGGTTGCTCCCTTACGTGGAATAACGGAAGAAGATGTCGCGCGCGCTCGCGAAAAAGCAATGGCAATGGTTACTCCTGCTGGTCGTGAAATAATTCATACTTTAGTTCAAGAATATATTGTAGACGAACAGAGTGGAATTAAGAATCCCATCGGTTTTGCAGGGACAAGACTAGATGTTGAAATCCACGTGGTCACAGGAGCTTTAACTTCAGCGAATAATATTGCGAAATCAGTTAATCAAGCAGGAGTTGAGGTAGAAGATATCGTATTACAACCGTTAGCCTCAAGCCGTGCAATACTGAATGATGATGAACGGGATTTAGGTGTAATTATGGCGGATATTGGTGGTGGCACGACCGATGTAGTGATTTTTGGGAAGAATGGGATTCGGCATACCCAGATTATTCCACTCGGTGGCAATTATATTACCAAGGATATCGCAGAAGGATTACGGGTAACTCGATTCGATGCCGAAAATATTAAACGGAAATATGGCTGTGCGTATGTTGCTTTGGTAGGAGATGAAGAACAATTTGAAATTAACGATGTGGTTGGCCGAGAACCGCAAATGGTTGAACGAAAAAAACTTGCGGAAATTATTCAACCCCGGATGGAAGAGATTTATACTTTGATTAAAGAGCAGTTAGACCATGTTCCGCATCGATATCGTCGACCAGCGGGTGTGGTGTTGACCGGTGGGGTGACCTTAATGCCCGGGGTAAAAGAGTTGGCGAAAGAAGTGTTCCAGCTCCCGATACGAATCGGTGCTCCCTTTGGTATCCGGGGATTAACTGAACCGGTAAGTAGTCCGATATATTCAACCGGAGTTGGCCTATTGCTATTTGGTTATGAATTACGATTGCAGAAACCGCTACGACGGTGGAAGTGGTGGGATAAAATCTCTGGTTGGTTAAATAATTTTTAAACAGCGAACATAAAAATTTATTACCTTCGACTTTGTTCAGGGTAAAAGGAGGATATCATGATATTAGAGTTTTCTAATGAAGCACAAAGTAATGGTAAGATTAAAGTGATTGGTATCGGTGGTGCTGGATGCAATGCAGTTGACGGGATGCTCGACTTTGGATTAAGCGGAGTCGAGTTAATGGTTATGAATACTGATGTACAAAGTCTGCTGAAATCGAAAACTGCATATAAAGTCCAGCTCGGAGAAACGGTTACCCGTGGATTAGGTGCGGGTGGCGATCCCGAACTCGGGAAAAAAGCTGCTGAAGAATCACTCGACCTAATTCGAGATGCATTACTTGGTGCGAATATCGTTTTTCTCGCTGCAGGGTTAGGTGGCGGAACCGGTACCGGAGCATTGCCGGTAATTGCGAAACTGGCAAAAGAACTCGGCATTCTAACCGTTGGAGTAGTAACCAAACCGTTCAAGTTTGAAATAAACCGGGTTAAAATTGCGGAACAAGGAATAACCGAGTTGAAAGATACAATCGATGCGCTGATGATTATTCCGAATGACTACTTGATTTCACTAGTTGGTGAAACAGCTACATTAGCAGAAACATTTGCTACCGCAAATAATATGCTTTATCAGGCGGTAAGCAGTATTTCAGATTTGATTTATGTTCCTGGGATAATCAACGTCGATTTTGCGAGTATTAAATCAGTTATGGGGAATCAAGGTGGAGCGGTTATTGGTATTGGGACAGCAACGGGGGAGAACCGGGCGACGTTAGCAGTTAAATCCGCAAGTGAATCTGGATTGTTAGAGAAATCGAAAATCGCTGGTGCGAAAAATATTTTACTTAATATTACCGGTGGTCCTTCATTGACGATAGGTGAAATATATCAAGCTGCAGGTACTGTAGCGACTTTAGCAAATCCGCAAGCGAATATCATATTTGGCGCAGTGATTGATGAGCAGTTCGGTGACGCAATAAAAGTCACTATGATTGCAACTGGGTTTGAAGGGAAAGATGCATTGAGTGAAATACACCAGGATTTTTCTGAGACGAAAGCGAAATCGATACCGCTGGAACAGATTGAAGAAAAAGTATCTGAATCATCTGAATCAATAGTAGAACCGTTTACTCCGGTGCCGATTCTAGAGCCCACGGTGACGACATCAAAAAATGATTCCGATAAACCAGCTGAGCTCGAAAGTTCTCCTTATACCGATACGCCGTTATTTGCACCGCCTGAATCGGAGAAGTCCGGAGTACATGACTCGGAAATCGGTATACCGCAGACGCCGGCATTTTCCCCAACAGATTACGAAATTCCTGCATATTTGCGACGACGGCAAGCTTCGCGCCCTGCCGTCTAATTTTCCGGCGTAGAGGATACGGGATAGGGATAATGTTATTTTAATATAACATTATCCCCATTCCTATACTCTGGAATTAACTGTATTGATTTACATTAAAATTGTAATATATAATGAAATACAAGAAATTGGTTTTAATGTTTTGATGGTATAGGAGTAGCCAATAGACGTTATAGAGATAGAACATAAACTAGCAACATATCTTGACCAGCCAAAATATCTCCATTCACTCGGTGTGAAAACAACAGCATTACGTTTAGCGAAACAGTTTGCAGTAGATGGTCATCAAGCCCAAATTGCTGGGCTCTTACATGATTGCGCCCGTTGTTTTCCTATCACTAAACAAAAAGCAATTCTGCAAACCTATCCTGATGTAATTGATGCTGAAGAACAGCTGATTCCAGAACTCTGGCACGCACCTATTTCTGCACTGATAGCGCAAACCGAATTTAACATTCATGCCCCGGACATATTAGCGGCGATTCGCTATCATTCTACCGGAAGAGCTCAGATGAGTGAATTGGAGAAAGTCATTTTTATTGCCGATTATATTGAGCCATATCGTGCGTTCGAGATACCAGATACTATAAAACGAAGTATGAGCCATAGTTTAACCGAATTAACCTTAGCCGTTTTAGAAGCGAAATTAGATTTTTTAAAAAAACAACGCCAGCGGATACATTCGCGGGGAATAGAGGCAGTTGAATACTTAAAACATATGGTTCAAACAGATAGAACAGCGGATACAAACGGATAAAGTTCGTATCCGATTGTATCGGTTTTGATGGGAGGTGAGTCACCAATATTGGCACGACATCTATCGATCCGCGTTGCAAAACTCGCTGCGGATAAAAAAGGGTTCGGCATTGCGGTACTTGATTTACGGCAACTGACTGATTTCACTGATTTTTTCGTTCTGTGTAGTGGGGATTCCGATACCCACGTTCGCGCGCTAGCGGAATATATAGCAGAGACACTGAAAAAAGATTATCAGGTTAAATATCTTCATCGGGAAGGATATGAATACGGTCATTGGGTTATTTTAGATTATGGTTCGGTTGTCGTTCATATTCTTGAACCAGAAACGCGGGAATATTATGAACTTGAACGACTCTGGGGTGATGCTCCGGTCGTATATGGCAAACTTCCTGATTTAACTAATCCGGAATGGCGGTTGAACTAAAAGGAGAATAGGTACCGTAACAGGATTTCGGTTTCAGAAAAAGTATTGTTGTAAGTTTATACCGAACGCCGCATTGCGTATGCCGAGCAACGACTCGTCAAGATACCGTAACCAGAGTTGGTTCACCGAATGATTTGAACGGTAACACATTTGAGATATTCGGTTTCCGGAATGGTAAGCAGAATCGGATGGTCAAGCGCCTGTTGTCCGAACCGGATTAAACGAAGAAACACTTTTTCTTTCTCCGCAGCCGATTTAAGCATTTCGAAGAATCGTTCACGGCTGATATGATGCGAACAGGATGCGGTTACGAGATATCCGCCGGTAGGAAGTAATCGTATCGCGCGCTGGTTAAGTTCGCGATATCCTTTAATTGCAGTTGGGATATGGGTTCGACTTTTCGCAAAAGCCGGCGGATCAAGTATAACACAATCAAACTGTCGCTTTTCATTTTCTAACCTCTTTAGAGTTTCAAATGTTTCTCCAATCTGAAATTGACAGAGTTTCGTTACTTCATTTAATGCTGCATTTTCTTGCGCTATTGCAAGTGCAGATTCGGAACTATCAATTCCAAGCACAGATCGCGCGCCGAATTTCGCCGCATAAATAGACCATACACCGGTTCCACAAAATGCATCGAGAACAGTTTTTCCTGCAATAAAGGAAGTTATTGATTTTCGATTATCTCGATGGTCAAAAAAGAACCCAGTTTTCTGCCCATGCGCAATATCGACCTTAAACTTCAATCCATCTTGTTGTATTATCAGCGGGTCAGGTACCGTTCCATAAATCAGTTTACTTTCAAGAGACAGTCCTTCTAGCGTCCGAAATGGCGAATCGTTTCGGAGATAGATGCAATTAGGTTGATATAGTTCAATGAGAAGATCAATAATCGTTTGCTGCCATACTTCCATCCCAGCGGTTAGGATTTGCATAACGAGACAATGTTCATACTTATCAATAATCAAGCCAGGAATCCCATCCGCTTCGCTATAAACAACTCGATATGAGTTTTCATGCGGATAAATCTGTTGCCGATATTCAATTGCAGCAAGTAGTTTCTTCTTGAAGAAAACGGCGTTAATTTCTTCTGTTTGGACTCGGGTTAATAGTCGGACAGCTATCAACGAATGGGGATTATAGTATCCCCGTCCGATAAACTGATGCCGGTAATCATAAACATCAACCAGTTCACCGGGAACGCATTTTTCGATTTTAGTAAGTTCATTACTAAATATCCATGGATGACCCGCTCGAATGCGCTTCTCTTCGTTTTTTTTGAGCACTAATTGGAGCATACGATAATAGTTACCCGCAAAGCGCGATTAGTTAATCGCAACGTTCGCTAATGAATATGATTTCTTTTTGGCTTAGCGGTTAGTTTTTGATTGAACGACGATAAATTTATGATGTTCATCTAATAATGAACCTATAACAATCTGATTAATTCTTCTAGGCGATTGATTATTGAGTTCAGCGCAGAAATCAACTAGGTTCTTGGAATTCCTTTCTACCTCCACTTTATTGATAAAAACGGTTAATGTGCATTTTGTTGGAACTCGAGAGATATACCCGCCGGGTAGACATAATGCATCAATGATGTGCGCAATTGAGATGTTCGAATTCAATTGAGCATGAATTAGGTTAGCGAGGAGTTTCGCTCGATGGACATACCGTTCATTCAACGGCTTTCCCAAAACATCCCACCCAATTACCAGAATACACAATGTAGTCGATCGAGGAATAACGGGTTCAATGTGAGATTTCAGATTTAAAATTGCAGATTTTGGTTTCGAGTTTTGGATTACGGATTGCGGATTTTCCAAGCGATACGCTTTAAGCGATTTTCCTCTGGCACCATCTGCTTCAATCAGCAGATAATCCGGCTGTAACTGATTAACGAGTTTATCTATTACCGAAGGTTTGAATCCGACAAGTTTATCTTCCTGATTTCTGCCAGCAGTAAGGGTTATATGCCGTTCTTTATTAATCAGCCCGTTTATAAACCGGATTTTATCAGCGGTGATTTTCGATACCTCGATTAAACAAGGCGATTGTTCTGGTTCTGGGGGATATATTTTAGTGGTAGTCGTTGTTATCACCGTATGTTTGCGTGTAACCAATTCTTTTGCTAAGCGATACATCAGAGTAGTTTTACCCCCGGTTCCGATAATGCTTACCACAGCGGGTTTTGTTAATCCGAGAGTACTTAATAGGTTTAGTTTCATATCCGCTTACATACCAACCGATGATTCTCAATAGTATCTGGTTACTTTCTCCATTATAGCATAAACTATTTCAATGCTGACTGCTATCATATTTGAATCCTACCTTGGTATAATTTATATGCTTTTATTGAAGAATTGATACCAGAGAGGAACAAGAGCGGCTTTAACCCGCTCTTGTTCCTCTCCGTATTATATTCGACACCAGGAGAGATTATGAAACGGACGAGAAGCACCGATTTACCTTACGTCGGGTTACGCATCCCGCTGAAGAAGTTTCAGCAGATGGTTGAAGACCGATTTAATCAACGAATTCGAAAGATAGAACTTGATTCTGCGAAAACGAAACAGGTTAAGACGGCATTACACTCTGCGTTTGTCGAAATTATGGCAGAGAAATTTGCGGTTGATGGAAACATCGAACTCATACAGTTTCCATTAGGCGCTTTATCCGCCAGTGGGAAATTTTCGGAGAAAGATGCCGGAACCATTGTGTATGTTCCGGGGACGAAAAAACATAAACCATATACTCGGAGATGGGTTATTCCGCCGAATCCGCAAACTGCAAAACAGCAGGAGCATCGAGCATTATTTAACCAGGTTATGCACCAGTGGAAGAATGAATCGGATGAGATTAAGGCAATATGGAATCAGAAAGCAAAAAAATTCCCACCGTTAACCGGACAGAATCTCTACGTTAAAAAATGGTTTGAACTCGGTAAGAGTACTGGGACTTATCCGGGCTTGGGGTTTAGATTATAACCATTAGGTAACATTTTTACAGGAGGTTTCCTTCCCCAGGCTTACTTCCCAGTCTGGTAAAGGGTTCGATTGTCTGCTACAATAGTTGCATTAAATTCAAAGTACCAAATTCAAATTAGAAAACCTTAACGTATCAATCTGTTGGTTAGGAGAAAAATCTATGAAACGATTAGAGAAAAAAGATAATGTATTACGGCTGGGGTTGCCGAAAGGGAGTTTAGAAGAATCAACGTTCACGATGTTTCGGAACGCAGGGTATAAAATAACGAAAACTGCGCGATCCTATTTCCCGAATATAGACGACCCGGAAATGGAAGCTATCCTGATACGTGCGCAGGAAATGGCGCGATATGTTGAAGAAGGGGTACTTGATGTCGGATTAACCGGGAAAGATTGGATAGTAGAATCGAATGCGAAGGTTAAAGAAGTCTGTGAATTGGTCTACGCGAAAGGTGGATTGCGTCCAGTTCGATGGGTTTTAGCGGTTCCGGTCGATTCACCGATAAAATCGGTTAAAGATTTGGAAGGAAAACGTATTGCAACCGAAGTGGTGAATATAACCAAGAAATATCTGGCGAAATCAGGAGTTAAAGCGGAAGTCGAGTTCTCTTGGGGTGCAACTGAAGTTAAACCGCCACGGTTAGTTGATGCGATTGTTGAACTAACTGAAACCGGGTCATCGTTAGCGGCGAATAATCTCCGGATCGTTGAAACTGTCCTAGAATCAACGACACGATTAATCGCTAACTTCGATTCCTGGCAGAACCAATGGAAACGGAATAAAATCGAGAATCTGGCGATGCTCTTGCAAGGAGCGTTGGTTGCAGAAGAAATGGTTGGACTAAAAATGAATGTTAACAAGAAGAATCTAGAGAACGTTCTTGCTATTCTCCCAGCACTGAAGAAGCCGACTATTGCACCGTTAACCGACCCTGATTGGGTTGATGTCGAAACGATTATCGAAGAACGGATTGCGCGGAGTCTTATCCCGCAACTTAAACGCGCCGGTGCCCAGGGGATAATTGAATATCCACTGAATAAAGTGATTTATTAAACTCATTTCAGAACGCAAAATTAGCATTGTAAATTTTTAATTTAACATTCCAGATGCTTTCGTTCTTTCGTTTTTTCGTGAAACTGTTTTTCATTATTGCTCTCGGTCAACTTGCTGGCGCGCAGGACTTTGACCTTCCGGGATTGGTGACTGAACTGGAAACGCGAATTCAGCAAGAACTAGGCACAGCTGTCGGTAGCGTTTATGAGGTTCGTAAAGATACGATTTATCTCTTTTTTCTCGACCCATCGAAAATAACTCTTCGTTCGCGATTCTATATCTATTCCGCTGCGGATACCGCAAGTCCGCTGACCCCAACCGCAGAATTGGAAATAACCCGACTATCTCGGCAGTTCCCAGCAGGGAGAATTAGTCGTATGTTCAAACCGTATCCAATTCGGAAAGGTGACCGAGTCGTCAGCGGACCGGAAAAAGTTGCGGTGATTAGTCTTGGCGAGGAGGGTAGAATCCAGTTGATTAGCGAAATGCTAGCAGGGCAGTTGACCGCTTCCGGTAGATATACTGCTACGGCATCAGTTGAATTAAGCGGGTTATGGCAGAAACGAATTAATCAACTTTATTCAACTGCAACGGATACCGCTACGTTAGCGTCGCTTACTCTTGATACCGTCGTTGCGCAGCAGATATTCCGTGAAACCGACTATGCAACGATTTTAGTCGGGCATTGGGAACATGAAGCAGCAAGCAGCCGAATCGTTTATCAGATATATCGGTATGGCGGAATTATTCATCCACCGGTTATGTTAACACTTGATAAAAATATTCCGTTATATCAATTATTATTTCCTGCAGTTCAGCGATTAGTCCCGCCGAAACCAGAACCGTTGGTCACAGATGATACTACCGCTCAGAGAATAGAACCGCTGCCGGTAGTTGTAGAAAATACTTCGTCAGAACCGAGTTTATTGCAATTGTTCGACCGGATTCCGTTCAATGAACAGATTTTCGGACTTACTGCCGGGGATATTGATAAAGATAATCAGGCAGAGGTAGTGTTATTTACCGCAGATAAAATGAGGTTGTTTAAATGGAATAACGAAACTCTGCAGGAGAAATATACCCTACCGTTTGGAGTGAATCTACCTACTGCGCGAGTGCGAGATTGGATTCGGCAGGCAACAATTATTGAGTTATGGCAGGCAGTAAGTATTCATCATTCCGGAATGACTAAAAGTGAAGTCTATGAATGGAATAGTAATCGGCTTAAGCTGTTAACTCGCCTTGACCATTTAGCGCTTCGAACCTTACGTTCTCCGGATGGGAAAACGGTTGTAGTTACAGCGGATTTATCTCCGTTATCGAATATGTATAGCGGTGAAACAATATATGTAATGAATATTGATGTTGACGGTACGGTTAATACTCAAACTTATTCAGTTCCAGTAAACTTTTATACCATTGCTGGCGTTTATTCTCCTGATAGTGAATCGCCGCTATGGTTTTTAATTAATGAAGACTATCAACTCCAAGCATATACCGATACGTTTAACCTGATTTGGACAAGTGCTACAACGCACGGCAACAGTTTATCCGTTTTTCGCAGCCGAGATACCGTCGCGAACGTTCAAATTGTTTGTTCATCTTCATCAGTTTATGGAGAAAATGACACTGTATATATGTATACCTGGAATAATGGAATTCCACAACTAAAATTAACGTATCCGATTTCTGGGAGTATTACCCACTTGGCAACAGGCGATATTAACGGTGATGGAACCACTGAACTAATTATCGCTGTCGATAATTTTGAATCTGGCACAATCAAGTCAACGATATTCATTTTCCAACTTAACAATTCCTAAAATTCTGAACAAACCTATAACTGCAAAGATGCCTCGAAAAATCTATGCTTTATTTTTGGTATAGTATAGCTATCTTTATCACCTTGCGACTTCCATTGAAACTCTGTTATCAAATAGCAACGCTTCTCGCATATCTCTGCTATTTATTTAATTTCAGATTACGCCGCATTATCCGGCAACATCAGCAGTTCCTGCTACAAGCAACAAAACAGAACCTAAATATTAATACCTTAACGAGGAATACCATAGTTAATTTTTTTAAATATCTTGTTGATTTCTTCCGAGTACCGAAATTAACGCAAGAATATATTCGTTTACATATTCCGATTTATGGCAAAGAATATTTGGATAATGCCATTGCTGAAGGGAAACGTATCATTTTCCTAAGCGGTCATTTTGGGAATTGGGAATTAGGCGCGATTGTCGTTGCAAAACTCGGGTATCGAATGACGGTAATTGCGCTAGACCATCCAGACAAACGCGTGAATAAATTATTTTTATACCGGCGAAAATTAGCCGGTATAAAGGTGTTTTCTCCAAATCTCACTGGTGTCCGTGAATGTTATAGAGCGTTGGAAGCAAAACGGTTAGTAGGATTAATCGGCGATTTAGAGTTCGGTCCCGGCGGAATAGAACTTGAATGGTTCGGAGAAAAAGTTCGTGTTCCTAAAGGACCAGCTATGCTTGCACGCAGAACCGATGCGGTAGTTATTCCTGCAGTTATGATCCGGCAACCGAATGATAAACTAGAAATCCACCTTGACCCACCAATAGAATCGCAGAAAACTGATAATCCGGAGGCAGATATTGTCGCGAATACGAAAGCATATTTAACCGCATTAGGAAAATATATCGAACGATATCCAGACCAGTGGTACCGGTTCCGATGAAGCAATATCACATGTTAAAACTCAAATGTCAAATTTAGAAACATTGAAAATTATGCAATGCTCATTTTACATTACATATTGAGTTTATAAAACAATATCTACCTGCCGACTGCATCTGCTACATCTTTTGTCCTTAATCCCTATGATACTCGTCCAATATCCTTCTCGTTTAATTAAGAGATTATGGCAAGCTGGGCAGAACGTACTATCCGATTCTGGGTCATGAACATTCCCTAGAAAAACATATTTCAATTTCTGGAGTGCGATTTGTCGCGCTTTTTTCAGGGTAGCTATAGGTGTGGGTGATACCTCACATTGATATTGCGGAAAATACCGTGAAAAATGGAGCGGGATAGTATCGTTTAATTTCGCTATCCAATCAACCATAGCAATTAGCTCTTGCTCATTATCATTCAACGTTGGGATAAGTAAGGTGGTTAATTCCACGTGTACGTTGGCTTTGATTGCTAGTTCTATTGTCTGAAGAACAGCGTCTAATGTTCCACCGCAGTATTTTTTATAGAACTCTGCTGAAAATGATTTTAAATCTATGTTCATCGCATCGATGTAAGGTAAAAGCTGTTGCAGTGGTTCTGCATTAATATATCCGTTGGTAACCACAACATTAACCAGCCCCTTTTCTTTGGCTAACTTTGCCGTGTCATAGACATATTCAAACCAAATTAATGGTTCGTTATAGGTATATGAGATACCGATTGACCCTTGCCGGCTACCCAGTGTTACGGCAGTTTCGGGTGGAACTGTATGGGTTGGTCCATCGTGTTCTTGGGAAATAGTCCAGTTTTGGCACCATGGACAACGGAAGTTACAGCCATAGGTTCCCATAGACAAAATCTGGGAACCAGGATAGAAATGGTATAACGGTTTCTTTTCAATCGGGTCGAGTGAGACTGAAGAAGCTCGGGCATACATCAGCGCATAAAGTTTCCCATCAATATTTTTCCGGATTCCGCAAATTCCGCTTTTGTTCGGTGCTATCATGCAGTGATGCGGACAAAGCTGACATTGAACCCTGTTATGATCAAGCGAGATATATTCGCGAGCTTCAACCATAAGACAACCATGCTGACAAATAAATGTGTAAGTGTTTATAAATGGAGAATCCGTTTAACTTTGCTTCCATCCATTTGAATCTTTATCTTATACCAACAACGCATCAAGTTTTTTTCTGATTTCTTTTTCTGGAGCAGCACCAACTATCATATCTACCTGCTTACCATTTTTAAATGCGATTAATGTTGGAATAGAATGAATCCCGAATTTGCTAGGAATATTTGGATTATTATCAACGTTTAATTTGCCGATTTTGATTTTTCCAGCATATTCTGTAGCTAATTTCTCTAAGGTTGGTGCAATCATTCTGCACGGACCACACCATTCTGCCCAGAAATCAACGAGTACCGGAATGGATGATTGAATTACTTCAGAATCGAAATTCGTATCAGTAATTTCTACTGTTGCTCCTGCCATAAAATAATTCCTCCTTATAATTTTGCATTATTCGAATGTGAGCGAATGCCCCCAATTTCATTCGATTCCTTCGCAGTAATTCGTTCAATTTGTTCTCTCTTTAATTATTTCACGGATATTTTTTCCAATATCAGTATTATCGAGTACGCCAGTAAACCGTTCTGCCGCTGGTCCGTAAGCGAACACAGCAACCATGTTTCCTGTATGACTCTTAGTTGCCCAACTGCTTTTCAATCCTTTATCTTTATCCGATAACACCGATAATCCACCGGTGTCATGGTCAGCGGTAACGATGACTAATGTATCTTTCCGAGACTTAGCAAATTCGAGCGCTTTTCCCACTGCGGTATCGAAATCCTGCATTTCCTTAATTAGTCCATCTTGGTCATTTCCGTGCGCTTTCCAATCAATTTGTCCGCCTTCAGCCATTAAGAAAAAACCTTTTGGAAAACGGGATAATATAAAAATCGCACGTTCAACCATATTAGCCAACGATGGCTCTTGTTCAGCTCCAATAAATGCTTCTCCAGCAAATAAACCTAGAATACGACCGCTAGTTGCGGTTGATAACTGCAACTTAGTACTGATAAGACTATATCCTTTTTTTTCCGCATCTTGCAGCAAATTCACGGTATCACTTCGTTTACCACCTAATTCGGTTTCAGGAATAAAATAATTCATGCCACCACCGAACAGAACTTCAATGTTTTTATCTAGCATCTGAACTGCAATTTCAGATAAACTCGCTCGACTAGATTGATGTGCGGCAAAAACTGCTGGGGTAGCATGAACGATTTGAACCGTAGTAACTAATCCGGTCGCTTTCCCCTGTTCTTCCGCGAGTTCAAGCACCGTTTTTATTGGTTGTCCATCAGAGCTAACGCTGACTTTACCATTATCGGTTTTTTGCCCGGTAGCTAATGCGGTTCCAGAAGCTGCGGAATCGGTAACGATATCGTCTGCCGCATGGGTTTTTACCAGACCGACGTAGGGAAATCTATCCAAATTTAACTTACCGTCAGCACCGACAAGCGCGACTCGCGCTAGGGTAATTTGGCCGATACCCATACCATCGCCAATTAGAAGAATGATGTTTTTCGCTTGCGCAATAGGTTCTGTTTTTACCGAAAAACTAGAAGAATAGGTTACGCTAACGATAATTATCCCGATTAATAATGAGACGAAGATTTTCCGATATTTAAGATATCCAATAAACCAGGTAAAGCCGATAGGAAATTTATATAACTTTAACATCTGATTTTACCCCCATATGATTTTGGTTACTTCGCAGATGGACACCGAGTCCTGGTGCGTCCGGCAACCGAATCCAACCATGTTCAAGTTTCATTCCGATATATGGGTCATCAGCGAGCAGTATCGCACCATCTAAATCTGCATAATCGACTAACGGCGAAATATGCGCAGCTGCAGTTACTGC
Organism: bacterium; assembly: GCA_026416715.1. Taxonomy (NCBI): domain Bacteria; species bacterium. The sequence continues at coordinate 28,975 of JAOAEQ010000010.1, read as the reverse complement.
AACTGAACTTTCGAGCATACATCCGAGCATAACTTGCAATCCATGTGCGCGGGCGGTATGAATGGTTCGTAGTGCTTCCCGAATCCCGCCGCACTTCATCAGTTTAATATTAATTCCATGACATTGTCCGATAACTTTCGGGACATCGCTACTTTCGCGGACACTTTCGTCAAGGATAATTGGCAATTTTGATTTCTGAAATACTTTCTTCAAATCTTCGGCTGCGGTCGGTGGTAACGGCTGTTCAACAAATTCGATATTCAGTTCCGCTAATGCGTCAATATACTTTAATGCTTCTTTCGCATCATGCCATCCGCCATTTGCATCCACACGGAATGTATGTTTCGGTAACGCTTCCCGCATTTTCCGCATCACATTTAAATCATCCGGTCCGCCAAGTTTGATTTTTAATAGCGGGAACTGTTTTGCAGCTTTAACCGCTTGTTCAACCATCGTTTCAGTTTTATCAATACCGATAGTGAACGTGCTTTGCGGTGCCCGTTTTCGATTCAAGCCGAAGAGAAGATATAACGGTTTTCCGAGTTTTTTGCCGATTAAATCGTGAAGCGCAATATCCACTGCTGCACGGAGAACCCGGCTACTTGTTATTCGCGATACCCGGCGCATGATTTCCTCAATCTCAAACGGCTCATCGCCAAGCTGGCTGATAACATCTGCCATTTCACCGAACCGAGTATCGAGCGTATCCCCGAAATAAGGGCAGGGTGATGCTTCACCAATCCCTTCATCTAATTCCAGAAATAAATTGCGAACAACCGTTTTCGTTTCTCGCGATATCCGAAACGGGACTACTGGATGCATCTCGCGTATCTGATAATGGACTTTCATATTATAAAACCCCTTTCAATTAGTATTATCCGCAGATTGCTCAGATTATACTGTTTATGAACTTAATTGCTCATTGCTCATGGTACATTGAATATTTTTAGTTTCTTTTTCTTCGTAGCGACGTAGACTTCCTTTTTCCGTTCTTCAACTCGGTCTTTTTTGCTTCTTCCCAAAATTTATCGAGTTGTTCTAAAGTAAATTCATCGAATTTTTTCCCTGAACGGGCAACTTTCTTTTCGATATATGCAAACCGGTGGATAAATTTATCCACCGTTCGATGCAAGGTTTGTTCCGGGTCAGCTTTCATGAACCGAGCAACGTTAACTAGAGCGAAAAATAGGTCGCCCAGTTCTTCCTGTGCTCGGTCGAGTTGGTTATGAGAGATCGATGCTTTAAACTCAGCTAGTTCTTCTTCAACTTTTGCTAATGCTGGTTCGATATGTTCCCAATCGAATCCGACTCGAGAAACCCGGTCTTGTACCCGATGCGCTTTAATCAGCGCCGGCAGATTTTTAGGTAGCCCTTCAAAAATAGACTGTTGCGAGTTCCCTTTTTCTTTCCGTTTAATTCGTTCCCAGTTCTGGAGAACCGCTTCCGCTGTTTTTAAAGTTTTCTTACCGAAAACATGCGGATGCCGGTTCACCATCTTCTGATAGGCATACCGAAGAACATCGTAAATATCGAACAGCTTTTTTTCTTTTGCGATTCGCGCTAAGAATAAGGTTTGAAATAATAAATCGCCTAGTTCTTCTTTCAGTATATTCTGGTCAGGGTTATCAATCGCTTCAACCACCTCATACGCTTCTTCAATAATATATGGTTTTAAAGAAGCTGCGGTCTGTTCGCGATCCCAAGGACATCCGCCAGGTTCACGCAGTTTATCCATCAATTCAACGAGTTTATCGAAATCAGATTTCGGCATAAAAACGTTTGTAATAGAAAACACAGAAAGTAATTTTGACAATCTAACTTAAACTACAATGCTACCTCTGTCAAGCGGAGAAAAATAATAGAAAAGTTCAACACCACATGGATAGAATCAAGGCGAACAATTTGACCGAGAGTATCGTTACTATCTATAATGAGTTCATATCGTTTCATAGCTAATACCAGAGGGTTACGTTATGACCCAAGATGAACAGCATCTGAATATTTTATCTGTATTCCATTATATTGTCGGTGGGTTAGTGATATTATTTTCTTGTATATTTCTCATTTATGTTGGAGTAGGACTAGTCTTTTTACTGGGGGAATTTGAAACTAGAGATGTACCACTAACATTTTTAGGCTGGTTTTTCTTATTTTTTGGTTTATCGTTAATTTTAGCCGGATGGACGCTCGCTATTCTAATGTTCATTAACGCAAGGAAACTTAAACAACGCAAATCGTGGATGTTCTGTATGGTAATCGCTGGAATTGAATGTATCTTTACGCCGTTCGGAACCATCCTCGGCGTGTTAACGATTATCGTTTTAATGCGGGATTCGGTTAAAGCACTATTCGCAGCGAATAAATAAATTCTTAATCGCAAAGCGCAAGATGATTTTGTTACACTACGTATGTATGAACTAGGTATTTGGTTGCGGTTTACTTTTAAGGCAGGTTTAGCCCTTAGTTAGCTACTGGCGCTTCGATAGTCTTTAACCGCGAAACTCCAGAATCGGTGGCTGGCGTACAGAAGAATTAATCCCGCAATTAAACCATAGAGAACCAACCAGCCGGATAATGCGTTCAGAATTGCTTTAACAGGAAAATTAACGATAACTAGCATGGGGAATACAAACGTTAGAATAAGTTTTAGGAGCCCACGATATATTTCAGCTGGTTGCCGTGCGAAATTCGTTGATTGATAGTATACCGAAATCATGCCTTCCCCGCGAATCGTCCAGAAGCTAATGGTCATTAGAATAAACATTATTGCATAATAAATCATCATTCCGTTGATAATTAATAAGAGATAGAGCAGCATGTTAGATAGGCTGAAGGTATAGGGTAAGTTAAGCAAAGAATATCCGACGACAATAAATCCGATGAAAATATTTGTGATTGCACCTAAATCAATAAACCGAGTTGAAATGAGGAATTGAGCGTTAATTGGTTTAATTAGAGCAAAATCGAGGTTACCAGTTCGGATGCTTTCCGGCAATTCGATACAATTGACAAAGAACAGTCCTTCAAACGCTTGACTAATGATATGACTTGTTCCGAAAAGAAGTAACATTTCAAATTTTGTCCATCCTGCAAGAACTTCAACATGCGAAAATAATACTTCTACAAACACAATATATAATCCTAACCAGACAATTTCCGTTAGTATCCGAATAACGAAATTCCCGCGGAACATCATCTCACGAATTAAACAATTCCGAAAGAAACTTAAATATAATTTGAAATATTTCATGGTAGTTATAAAATCTAAAATTCAACAATCAAATAAATTGTTTAAACCCAATCGTATGAATTTCCCCGAAGCAAACCCTATCCTCCGGCTGCGGAATATCGTTTCAAGCCAAGATGCCAAAGAGATTTTGCTAAAAGATACATCGCAATTACCCAAACAATCTGAATCGAAATCGCGCGAATAATTTCGGGCATAGTGAATTTGCCCATGTACATCGAAACGGGAAAAAATGTTTGATAATAAAATGGGAGATAGGTAGTGATGGTATAAATTGGTTTAGGTAATAGATCCAATGGGAATAACCCGCCGGATAATAAATATTGTAAACCATAAAAAATAAAAAATAATGTCGAAACTTCTAGCATCCAGAAAGAGATTAATCCGATACAAAATGAAAGCAAAAAATTCATTAATAAGGTTAGCAGAAGTGAACCGATAAATAACCCTAGTATCACCAAGTTTACTGGCAAAGGAAAATAACGACGGAAGAAAAATAATCCGACCACAAGCGGGATGGTAATCACGGCTATGTACACCATTTTATTTGATATAACCATACTTAACCGATATCCTAAATAACTCACTGGGCGAATCAAATATTTATTCAATTGCCCATTTCTGATTTCCTCACTAATCTGGAAATCTTGCCACCAGTTTCCAACCACATTTCCGGCAATCATCGCCATAATATAATATCCAATCATATTCTTCAAGGTATAATCCGCAATGGTAGCCGTAGCATTTTTCCCTTCGTATGCTGCTGACCAAAGCAAAATTGTGGTTATCAAAGGAACGAATTGGAATATTGTTTGAATAAAAAAGTTATATCGGTAAACAAAACTATTTTGCATTCCGACTTCAATTACTTTAATATATTTTTTCATTGGATAAAAAAGTTTAGTCGGAGTGAACATAGTTAAAACGAATAATTATTTTTTACGTTTTAGACTTAACGTATTCTATGGTGACGCTGGAATGGAATCCGTCGGATCTCTTATTGTTTTATCTCCAGATAGAACCGAACGGATGATATCTTCGATCGGTTCTTCTTCGATATCAATATCATTAATTTCAAATTGGCTGAGTAACTGTGCGGAAACTCGTGTAGTATCAGTTCGTTTGATTTTCATAATCGCGCGAGAATCATGGATTTGTACAATTTCACCGAACGGTTCAAGTTCTTCTTTCGTTATCCTATAAGCGAAATCAATCGTTACCAATTTATAATCCGCAACTTGATTAACAATTGTTTCTAATGCACCATCGAAAATAATCCGACCGTGGTCAATGATAATCACTCGGTGGCAAAGTTCCTGGATATCTCCTATATAGTGACTGGTAAGGATAATCGTCGTTTTTTTCCTTCGATTATAATCACGGACAAAATCGCGAACCTTCTTTTGTGAAATAACATCTAATCCTATAGTCGGTTCATCTAGAAATAAGACTTTTGGCGAATGGAGTAATGCAGCGATTAATTCTAGTTTCATTCGTTCTCCTAAAGACAGTTCGCGAACCGGAACCTTCAATTTCTCTTTAACCTCAAGCATCGTTACCAGTTCGTCTAATAACGAATGATATTCGTTGTTCGTGATTCCATAGATTTCTTTATTAACCAAAAACGATTCTATTGCCGGTAGATCCCACCATAATTGGTTTTTATTCCCCATAACCAGGGAGAACTGACGGCGATACGAATTATGTCGCTCCCACGGAATATATCCAAGAACGCGAGCGGTGCCTCCTGTTGGATATAGGAGTCCGGAGAGCATTTTGAGGGTAGTCGTTTTTCCAGCGCCGTTCGGTCCAATAAAACCGACCAATTCACCTTCTTCAATCTGAAAACTAATCTGTTTAACCGCTTCAATAGTTTGATAGTTTCGCGAAACCAAACTTTTTAACGAATTCCATAACCCCGGTTCTTTTTTATGTACTCGAAATGTTTTATAGAGTTGGTTTACTTCAATAATCGCCATTTTTGAATACCAATATCAAATTTATAGGTTACTGATATCGAAGTTGAAGCCCGAATTCGAATTGTTACCATATTAGATTGCAACAGTAAGATTGCGTTAAAGTAGCTTAATGGTTATGAGATATTTTTGCGCTTGACAATTAGTTTTTGGAGGTCTACCTATGATGAATCACGGTACCTGATTCAATATTGCGGTTAGGAAAATCCGCTTCCTGAACCTTTGCGTCGATTATGCATCCGCGTCCTATACGGGTCGAAGCCGGAATCTGCGCTGCTTTACCAACAATGGTTATTCCCGAATTTGGAGTATTTGCAATTTCACCATACCCGATATAGCTATTTTCTCCAATTTCGACGAGTTTATCGATTATGCAACGGTCAATGATAGTATGTGGTTTGATTTTAGTATCAGTCATAATAATCGAATCTTTAACCACCACATCCGGTTCGATAATTACACCGGAGAATAATATCGAGTTTTCGACATACCCGCTAATCACACATCCATTTGCAACGAGACTTCGTCTGACTGTTGCTGTGCTATTGAGTTTAACGGGCGGTCGTTCTTCACTTTTAGTATGGATGACCCAATCTGGATCATCAAGGTCAAGTAATGGCGGTGTGGTTAACAAATCCATGTTTGCCTCATAATACGAAGCAACGGTTCCGACATCACGCCAATACCCTTGAAATTCAAAACCAAATACTCGATGGTGATGAATTAATTTATGGATAATATTTTTTCCGAAATCATGATCGCTAGATTCATCTTGAGCATCGTTAGTTACCGCATCGATTAATAATTCTTTTTGAAACAAATATACTCCCATCGATGCGAGGTTACTTTTCGGATTCGCAGGTTTCTCTTCAAAATCAATAATCCGTTTTTGTGCATCGAGTTGCATTATACCGAACCGTGATGCTTCTTGCATAGGAACGGGGATAACCGCAATGGTTAATTCTGCAGAATGTTCCCGATGAAAATCGAGCATTTTCGTGTAATCCATTTTATAAATATGGTCACCGGAAAGGACAAAAACCCATTGGCATTTTTTCCCTTCTAAAAAAGATAAATTTTGATATACTGCATCTGCAGTACCGGAGTACCACTCAGCATGTTTCTGCCCAAGGTACGGTTGTAAAATGGTTATCCCACCATCCATACGGTCTAAGTCCCACGGTCGACCGATTTCAATATGTTCATAGAGTGACCTCGGTCGATATTGAGTTAATAGACCGATATCAACAATTCCGGAATTAACACAATTACTTAACGTAAAGTCAATCAGTCGATATTTTCCGCCAAACGGAACTGCAGGTTTTGCTCGTTCTTCAGATAGAATGGATAGCCGGTTTCCTTGACCACCGGCTAAAATCATAGCTACTATCTGGCGCATAACATTAATTTATTTGTCGTTAGAGGTGAAAGAAATAGCCTTCTTACCGCTCTAACTGCATAATAGTATGTAATCAGCAATATCGTTATTTTTGATACTTGATATATGAATGGTTCGGAATAACTAAATTTGTGAAAAAATCACTCGGAATATCAGGGTCAAGTAGACATCCTCGACCAATGTGCATTCGTGATGGGATTTGGACACCTTTCCCAATCACCGTAATATATTGTTCTAATTGTTGCCGGTCATAAGGTTGCGGTTGGATATCGTTTCCGCCGATAACACTATCGGCACCAATCCAGATATCTTTATCTAAAATCGCATAATCAATAGTCGCATTCTCGTTTATCATGGTTCGATGCATGACCACCGAGTTGGTTACGCGAGCATGACGTGCAACATGTACCCCAGGAAAAAGAATCGAATGTTCTACATATCCATCAATCACGCAACCATTGGCGACAAGGCTGTTGAGCACGGTAGCGTTGGAATGAAATCGCACCGGCGGTTTTCGTTCTGAAGTAGTATGAATAATCCAGCTAGGATTATATAAAACCGTTCGGTCTGATGCGTCAAGTAAATCCATGTTTGCCTGCCAGTAATCTGCGTTTGCCCCGATATCTTTCCAATATCCTGAAAACCGATATGCATACACGAGCCGTTGTTGAATTAGTTCTATAAGAATATGGAAAACAATATCATACCGTTCATTCTTTCCAATATCATTCAATTTTTCTAACAGCATGTCGGTGTTAAATAAATATATTCCCATTGAAGCGAGGTTGGATTTCGTATATTGCGGTTTCTCTTCGAAATGAACGACCCGGTCGCGACTATCAACTTGAACAATACCTAATCGTTTCGCATCAGACTCCGATACTTCCGTAATAGCAATGGTGACCGGCGCATTTTTCTGCTGATGGAATTCGAGCATTTTCCGGTAGTCCATTTTATATATATGGTCACCAGAAAGAACAAGGATAAAATTTGGATTCTTTTGAGTAATGAAATCGAGATTCTGATACAACGCATCAGCGGTTCCACGATACCAACCAGTTTCTTCAGTTCGACCAAGATACGGTTGCAGAATTCTAACTCCGCCAACCTGACGGTCTAAATCCCACGGTTTTCCTGCTTTAATATGTTCCGCAAGCGACTTCGGCGCATATTGCGCAAGAATCCCAATGTCATATATACCCGAATTAACACAATTGCTAAGTACAAAATCAATGATTCGGTATTTCCCACCGAATGGAATCGCTGATTTCGCTCGTTTTCGGGAAAGAATATCTTGCGGAGAACTTTTCCCTCCGGCTAATATCATCGCTAATGTAGTTTGCATACTGTACCTAAAGAGTTTGTAGATACTCCGCTAAGAACGTAGATTCCTATAATTAATGCCTATCAATGGATATCTAAGCAAACATTAAACAGGGGCTAATAATTCCTCTTTTTCCTTTACCCGATTTCGAATAGTCGACAGATACGCTTTTTCAAATGCCTGTGCAACTTTTGGGTCGAACTGGGTACCGCTTTCTTTTAAAATAATTTGCATCGCTTCATCACCAGATTTACTTCGCCGATACGGTCGCGTTGAAGTTAATGCATCGAACGTATCACAAATAGCAATAATTCGAGCCCCGAGCGGAATTTTATCCTTTTTTATTTTTTCCGGATATCCTCGACCATCATATCGTTCCTGATGATACCGAATCATATCAATTTTATCGGCAAGAAAAGCCGCACCACTTAATATTTTTGCGCCAATACTCGGATGCTGTTCAATCATCGCTCGTTCTCCATCAGTTAAGGTATCTGGTTTCCAGAGCACACTATCGCTAATCCCGATTTTCCCTATATCATGGAGCAACGCAGCTATCCGAATCGCTTCAATAGTCATTTCCGGAAGATTGAGCTGTTTTGCAGTTTCTACCGCATACTCGGAAACCCGTTGGGAATGCCCTTTCGTATATCGGTCTTTCGCTTCGATTGCCCCAATAAGCGTTTGTACCGTTGCAAGATATGATTGCTTCAATTCCTCATACAGATGAGCATTCTGTAATGCGATAGCTATCTGGTCAGCGAGCGCTGATAAAATCGCTTGGTCTTGTAACGTAAATTCCTTTCCATCCTTTTTATTGATCACCTCTAAACAACCGATACATTTATCTTTCCGTTTCAATGGAACACAAATGATTGACTTTGTTTCAAACCCACTTTTACTATCAAACGAAGGATTAAAATATTTCGATTTTGCTACATTTGGAACTAATAGTGGTTTCCCGGTTTTCGCTACCCAACCCGCGATGCCCTGTCCCAATTTAAGGGTTACTCCCTGGATTAATTCGCCTTTTTTCCCACGAGCGGTTTTTGCATAGAGTTCTGTTCCGGTAGGTGAAATGACAAATAACGAACTCGCTTCCGCATTCAATAATGACTTCGACATATCCATAACCATGGCAAAGATTTCTTCTTCATGTAAGGTTGAATTTAAGACGTTACTGCATTGTAATAATGTTTCTAAAATGGAAATCGTTTCTTTCCGTTTATCTTTTACTAGGGTCTGTTTTGGCATATATTCCCCATAATATTTGCTATTGAATGGTCATGTTAATCTATATTTAAATTATATTTGCTGTTAAATCCCCTAAATTAGTTTACTATAACAGCAGAGTTTTTGCATTAAAAAAGTTTTGGTCACGATTCAAAATTCAAAACGATGACCATGTTAGAACGAATACCACCAATAAAAAAAGCGAATTAAGAATTGCATTCTCAATTCGCTTACATTTGGAAACTTCAATGATGATAAGGTTATAGTTTCGCTGCAGCAGGTTCGGGTTCTCCGTTTTCATTTTCTTTTTCTCCGAGTCGAGCTACGGCAGCGACTTTATCCCCTTCTTCCAATCGGATTAATCGAACCCCTTTTGTATTTCGCGAAATTGACCGAATTTCAGATATCGGACATTGGATAACCATACCTTTGCTGGTGATAAGCATCATTTTATCCGAATCAATAACTTCTTTGATTCCAACCACCATTCCATTACGTTCATCAGTTTTAATATTTATCACTCCTTTGCCGCCACGACTCTGAATGCGATATTCACTAATTTCAGTTCGTTTACCATACCCATTTTCACAAACGGTTAATAAGGTTCCGCCTTCTTGGACAATTTCCATACCGATAACAATATCATCTTTTTCTAATCGGATTCCGCGAACCCCTTGTGCGGTTCTGCCCATGGGACGAACATCTGTTTCTGGAAAGCGAATCGCCTTACCTTGTTTGGTTCCAATGAGAATCTGCTGATGTCCATTAGTTAATTTCGCTTCTACCAATTTATCGCCGGGTTCGAGTGATACCGCGATAATCCCGCCTTTTCTCGGATTACTGAATGCCGCAAGCTCGGTTTTTTTAATGATTCCTTGTTCAGTTACCATAACGATATAATGTTCTGAATCGAACTCTCGAACCGGGATGCCCGCAGTGATTTTTTCTTCCGGTGAAATTTCAAGCAAGTTCACGATCGCTTTCCCTTTTGCAGCTCGACCACCTTGCGGGATTTCGTATACTTTCAACCAATGCACTTTACCTTTATCCGTAAAGAAGAGAATGTAGTCATGCGTTGACGCTATGAAAAGCTGCTCAACGAAATCTTCTTCTTTTGTTTCCATTCCCGTTACTCCGACTCCACCACGCCGTTGCGTATGGTAGGTTGACGGTGATATCCGTTTAATATATCCCCCGTGCGTAATGGTTACGACCATATTCTCTTCAGCAATTAAATCTTCCATTTCAAAATCACCTTCTGCATCCACAATTTGGGTTCGCCGTTTATCTCCATGTTTCTCTTTAACTTCACGCAATTCTTTTTTAATAATATCTAAGACCATTTTCGGGTTCCGCAATATTGAATTTAAATATTCAATCGTTTTGATCAACTCACGATATTCATCGTCAATTTTCTGCCGTTCAAGCCCAGTTAGTTGTTGTAACCGCATCGCTAATATCGCTAACGCTTGCGTTTCCGTTAATCCGAATTTTGTCATAAGCCCATCGCGAGCTTCCTCCGGCGTTTTCGATGCTCGGATAAGGTTAATTACCGCATCTAGATGGTCAAGCGCAATTTTTAGTCCTTCTAAGATATGCGCTCGATCTTGCGCTTTACGCAACTCGAATTTCGTTCTTCGCGTAACCACTTCTTTCCGATGCTCAATAAATAATAAGAGCATTTTGGGCAGCGATAAATATCGTGGACTGCCATCAACCAGAGCGAGATTGATAATACCAAAAGAATCCTGTAACTGGGTATGTTTGTATAACTGATTCAGCACCACTTGCGGAATCGCATCTTTTTTTAACTCAATAACAATGCGCATTCCTTCTCGATCCGATTCATCGCGCAAATCGGAAATCCCTTCAATCTTTTTTTCTCGGACTAAACTCGCAATGGATTCAATCAAATTCGCTTTATTCACTTGATAGGGGATTTCATTTACAACAATCTGGGTTTTCCCGCCCTTTAACGTTTCAATCATCGCTTGCGCGCGGATAACAATTTTTCCTTTGCCCGTGCGGTATGCTTCGATAATACCTTCTCGACCGAGAATCTGTGCGCCGGTCGGAAAATCAGGACCAGGAAGAACCTGCATAATTTCTTCTAAGCTCGCTTCTGGTTTATCAATCAGAAGAATTAAAGCGTCAACAACTTCATTGAGGTTATGTGGTGGAATGTTGGTTGCCATACCGACGGCTATTCCAGATGACCCATTGATGAGGAGATTCGGAATCCGGCATGGTAACACGGTAGGTTCGGTCGTAGATTCATCAAAATTCGGAACAAAATTAACCGTATCTTTATCAATATCTACAAGCATCTCTTCCGCAATAGCAGATAATCGTGCTTCGGTATACCGATATGCAGCTGGTGGGTCGCCGTCAATTGAACCAAAGTTCCCTTGACCATCAATTAACGGGTACCGGCAGGCGAAATCTTGCGCGAATCGAACTAACGCATCGTAGATTGCCATTTCCCCATGGGGATGAAATAACTTAATCGTATCACCAACAATAGCGGCACATTTTTTATAAGGTTTATTTGACATCATCCCCTGCAGATACATATCATAGATAATCCGACGATGGACCGGTTTCAATCCGTCGCGTACCTCCGGTAACGCACGACCGACAATAACACTCATTGCGTAGTCGATATACGACTTCTTCATTTCATCTTCAATATGTACTGAAACAACTCGTTCTCGTTGGTCAAACATAGTTCAGTTAAAAACGAAAAGAATGAAAGAAAATATCGATTTTCTGTTCTTTCATTGGTTCGTTTCTCCGTGGTATAGGTTATTTAAATATCGAGATTGCGAACTTCCGGAGCATGCTCTTGAATAAATTTCCGTCGTGGTTCAACTTGGTCACCCATTAATACACTGAAAATCTTTTCTGCTTCAACTGCATCTTCCATTTTCACCTTGAGAATCGTTCGCGTTTCTGGATTCATCGTGGTTTCCCAGAGCTGGTCAGCGTTCATTTCACCTAGCCCTTTATATCGAGTTATGGTTAAACCACGTCGTCCGATTTCTTTCACTTTATCTAAAATTTCTTTAACGCTATATAACAGATACTGTTTTCCGTTATCGTCAATACGGAATAATGGTTTAGCATCTTGGGGTTTTTCTGAAAGTTCATATACCGTTAACGGAATTTCTTTTTTCTCCAACCGTTTAATCACCACATCAAGTTCACGCGCTTCAGCAAATTCAGTTACCGTATATTTAGGCAGTGCGAGTTCTACCCCGGGTTGTTCCTCCTTCTTTGCATCAAAAAGACTAGGCTGGATTTCTTGTTCCTCAAGTTGTTCCATGAGTTTAATATATTCTTTTTCATCGTAAATATAATTAACCTCATCGCCAATCATGACCTTATATAACGGCAACCGACCAGTTTTCTTTTCTCTTAAATCAAGATACTCTTGTAATGTTAGTCCTTTCCGATTTAACACTTGCGCAATTTTTTCTAATTCTAGTAAATCGTCTAGCAGTTTCCGGAATACCGCAGGATCAACCGGTGTTTCTTTCTTTCCATTCAGTTTGTAAAGTTCGACATCATCAGAACCTAAATCAATTAAATATTTTGCTAATTCTTCTTCCTTTTCGATATACTGCTCTTTCTTTCCCCGTTTAACTTTATACAATGGCGGTTGCGCAATATAAATATATCCCTGTTCGATGAGTTTCGGCATTTGCCGATAGAAAAAGGTTAATAGGAGTGTACGAATGTGTGCGCCATCAACATCCGCATCCGTCATAATGATAATTTTATGATACCGTAATTTCGAAATATCAAAATCTTCTTCACCGATACCAGTTCCCGTTGCAGTAATCATCGTTCGAATCTCCTCATTTGAGAGCACCTTATCTAACCGTGCTTTTTCTACATTAATAATTTTCCCTCGTAACGGTAGGATAGCTTGAAATCGGCGGTCTCGTCCTTGTTTTGCGGTTCCCCCAGCGGAATCACCTTCCACCAGGTATAATTCGCATAATTCTGGTTGCCGTTCTGAACAATCCGCAAGTTTACCGGGGAGAGAACTAACATCAAGCGCTCCTTTTCGTCGTGCGAGTAGTTTTGCTTTTCGTGCTGCTTCTCGCGCCTGTGCCGCATTAATAGCTTTCGCGCAAATTCGACGCGCTATGCCTGGATTCTCTTCAAAGAACTCGGTTAACCCTTCATACACAATCGAATCAACGATTCCTTTTATTTCTGAATTTCCGAGTTTCGTTTTCGTCTGTCCTTCGAACTGGGGATTCGTGATTTTTAAACTTATCACCGCAGTGAGTCCTTCGCGAACATCTTCACCTTGCAAGCTTGGTTCATCTTTTTTCAGGAGATTATTCTTGAACGCATAATCGTTGACGCAGCGGGTCAATGCGGTTCGGAATCCAGTAAGATGGGTTCCACCTTCAGAAGTATTGATCGTATTCGCATAGGAAAATACATTCTCAGTATAAGAATCGTTATACTGGACTGCAATTTCAATTTCAACTCGGTCTAATTTATCGCCGTTGGTAAACTCTTTATCTTTCTGGAAATAAATCGGTTTATCGTGGAGAACTTCTTTCCCTTCATTAAGATATTCAACGAACTCTTTAATTCCGCGACTATACTTAAATTCTTCTTTTCGATTCGTCCGCTGGTCTTCCAACGTGATTTTGACATTTGCATTCAGAAACGCTAATTCCCGCAAGCGATTTGCGAGAATATCACTATTATATTCTAACACTTCGAAAATATCGGGGTCGGGTTTAAAGGTAACTTTGGTACCATGTTTTTTACTTTTTCCAATTTGTTCCAACGGACAGACCGGTTTCCCACGTTCGTAGCGCTGAAAATAAACGCCACCATCACGTTTTACTTCAACTTCCAACCACTCAGACAGCGCATTAACCACAGAAACACCAACTCCATGCAATCCACCGGAAACTTTATATATCTGGCCATCGAATTTCCCACCAGCATGTAACATCGTTAATACAACTTCAACCGCTGATTTCTTTTTATGTACCGGATGCATACCCACCGGTATCCCACGCCCATTATCGATAACAGTTATACTATTATCTACATGGACGAAAACATTAATTTCATCACAGAATCCAGCAAGCGCTTCATCAATACTATTATCAACAACTTCATATACTAAATGATGGAGACCAGGACTGCCCGTGCTACCGATATACATCGCTGGTCGTTTTCGTACCGCTTCGAGCCCTTCAAGAACTTGAATTTTCGATGCATCATACACGACATTATTATTTGTTTGATGGTTATTCGCCAAAACGTATCACTCCCTTTTATTTTTCATTCAAATCAAACGAAATTTTGACTAACAAACTTATGGGATAAAATTATCATCATTACTTTCTTTAAAATAATTTTTTTTCAATTATTTAAGGTAATTAACTTGACTTATTTCTGATAAAAAAATAACAGATTTACATTTTGTGTACTTTTTTGTAACGTAAACAATTTAACTCTAATAAAATCATAGATTTATATTAATTATTTTACCATAAATATTCTACCATACATTTGCTTTATTGTCAACGGCTTAAATTTAATATTTACAATAATTTTAGTTTATTATGAACCCCGATAAATTCAGAAAATTTTTATAGTATATAGTTTTGATACGGAGTGAATGGAGTAAATACGGAATTGTTCCGTTCAATTCCGTTTTCGCTCCGTTAAAAATACAAAGAAAATGGTTAATTTATTTGAACAGTGTTATGCGTTAAAAAATTTAATTCAACTTGATTAATAACATAAAAAGGTTTACAATAAAAGCATAATTTTAAAACTATGATAAAAAATACTAAAATGTGGGAACAATTTAGACGGGCAGAAATTCGCAAAGAAAAAGTTGATATTAGGAGAAATTTTCAGATTGTTAATGCATTGTATCAAGAAGCAAAATCGCTTGGAATCCTTCCGGTTAAGGATCCGCTTGAAGGGCTAGAAATAAAAATTAAAATTGCAAAGGTGGTTAATAGTGTTCGACAAACTCATTCAAAGAATAGTCACTGAATTAAATCGACATAATATGCCATATATGGTCATCGGGGGACAAGCGGTGTTAATTTATGGCGAACCTCGGTTGACGAAGGATATTGATATTACATTAGGAAATTGATATTGATTTTATTTTTTCTTTTTCTCCGTATGAGCATCAAGCAATACAGCGAGCGCGATCGATTAAAATTGGTAAAGTAAACGTTAAATTTGCAACGCTTGAAGATGTTATTATCCATAAAATTATTGCTGGAAGACCGCGAGATATTGAAGATATTAAATCGATCATTCTAAAGAATCCACAGTATAATTCCGCTTATATTTTGCTATGGTTAAATAAATTTGCTTCTTCGCTACATGTGGTTCATGGTCTACACTATTAAAAAAAATAATTCTGAATAAAGAAAGATAACATGCGGTGTTTTTAGGAAAATAGATTAATGCGTTACTTTATGCAACCACAGGCGGGTATAGAAATATCCGCGGAAGAGATATTTAAGTGAATTCATCATCATTTCTTTCGTGCGGAAGCTGAAGGTTTTCTGGGTGACAAAATATCTACCTTCAACCGGTAACAGCACCAAACTCACATGAACATTCGGCGCAATTCCAATCGGCACATTCTTTTCAATACATGCTTCATACATTCTCCGAAATACTGGAACCATAGCATCGGTATCCGGTGGATTCCAATCTTGCAGTTTTGTCCCGACACAAGGTCGAAAAATACAAATGGTCGGAAATGCGCCATGGTCGGTTATCCATTCAATTGCAGCGAGCGTATCTTCAACCGGTTCTAATCCAGCGATAATCTCTCCGGAAACCGCACCTGGTTTGAATATTTTCGCGCAATATTCAATGGCGTCAAGATACCGCTTTTTTCCGATAACCGTAGCTTTCCCTGGGCAGAGTTCGTTCAAGATTGTATCGTTCCATAATTCGAAACAGAACGAAACGTGGTCAACCCCCATATCCCGAAGTTTATTATATCGGGTTAAATCCGGTGCAGGCGGAGTTTGCACTCCAACCAATAATCCGGTTTTTTTCTTAACCGGGGTGATATAAGGTTCTAATTCATCCAGTTCGATTTTCGGGCATAACCCGACCTGATAGGTTCCGGTATTAAAGTGAACGAACGTGATTTTCTCTTCTTCATGTGCGGCAAGAACAGTTTCTAGAACATCCTGTACTGATTTCTCTGCTGAATCCTGTACTCCGAGATTTAGTCCGACTGAACAGAATTTGCAGTTTATATCTTCTTTCCAATACCCGCAGGTTTCTGTTGGATATATTCCGAGATACGTTCCTTGCATCACCCCAATTGATGACATGATTTTTCCGCTACTCGTTTTCATATCATAAAATTTCGGTCGTTTCGGCAGACGAATTTGACATACAAATTGTCCATCGCGATATATCGCATATTGTCCATTTTCTTTCTTGAGTACGTAAGGGGTATGAGCAACAAAATGTTCTTCTAACGGAATGTTGGTATAAAGGTTATCCGGCAAGATAGCTTCGAGCCCGCTACCCAACCCTGCTCGGGTTCGGAGCACAGTTCGGGCATCTTTTTCCAGTTCACAACTTGCATCTATTTTAATTCCTCGACAATATAAATCGAGTTTTAGATATCCAGGATTAAGTTTACCGTTCTCAAATAACATAATTGAAAATGATTACAGCGCCTTTCAAACAAGATTATAGCGACGGTGAATCCGTGTAATTATTATTGAGTTCTTTTTCCAATATACTTAGCGATTTCGCGTAATGGGTCTGCGTGATGGTTTAACTGTTGTATACTCTCCAACGCTTGATTAACCAATGTAGCCACCGTTTTTTTCGCTTTATCAACCCCTAACGTAGACGCGAAATTAACTTCCGGATGAACAATCCGTGGATGATGCGGTGCTTGGATAACATCTAAAATATCATCGGTTATCTGATATGCTAACCCGATATGAGAAGAGTAATCAACTAACGATTTGATTTGTTTCGCATTTGCATTCGCTAATGTCGCTCCGATAGTTGCTGCGGCTACAAATAGCGCTCCGGTTTTATGGGTATGAATATATTTTAACGTTTTATAACTCGCAGGACGTCCGCGATATTTGATATCAATCACCTGCCCGCCAATCATTCCTTTCGGACCGACAGATTCAGCTAATATCGCTGATATCGGAATACAGTATTTCGGCGGAACTTTTGCGGATAAAATTTCAAAAGCGTAGGTTAATAACGCATCCGCTGCTAGCAGCGCCGGTCCTTCTCCGAAAACGATATGGTTTGACGGTTTATCCCTACGGATATCAGAATTATCCATACAGGGTAGGTCATCTAAAATGAGTGAACTGGTATGGATAAACTCTAATGCACAGCATGCGGCTAGTAACGCTTCATTGTGTTTCGCATCAGATTGTTTGTTTACCGCTTCATACGCTGCAATCGCCAGTATCGGACGTAACCGTTTCCCGTCAGTAAACACCGAATAATGCATTGCGTTCCATAAAGTTTTGGTATACTTCTCTTTTTTCGGGAAACAGCGACGTAACGAGTGATTAACCAGATTCCGCCGTTCTCGAAAATATTGTTTTAAATTCATAAAACACCGATTCCGCAGATTTATTTTATTACACTCAATCGAAATCAAACTGTCAAGTTCTAACGTGAATAACTCATGTCATCCTTAGCTAAACCAGCTTGAAATCTTCGCCGAATCTTTCGCTCACGGTTAACATGGTATATCGTTTTCTAAAACGAACCACCGATTGATTTCGTTTACCGAAAGCAAATTGCTCGACAAAAACCAATCTACTCTCTTCTCTATTTATAATTTATAAAAAAGCGCAGAAAACTGGTTCCTCTGCGCTTACGAAACTTAAATTATTCCGCAAATTACCCGAAACTTATATAATTATGATAACGTTCTAACCTGCGCTGCGGGAGCATTTGGAAATGCCGCTGCGGTATCCCATTTAACGCAAACTCTTTTAGAATGCGACCGCTTTTTTCATTCGTTCTACACCTTCAATAACATTTTTCGTTGCAGTAGCATACGAAAACCGTAAATAATTATCTGCACCGAACGCTGACCCAGGCACGACTGCTATTTGCGCGACATCAAGCAGATATGCGGATAATTCCAGCGAATTGGTTATTTTTTTCCCGTTAAATGTTTTACCATACAATCCGCTAACATTCGGAAACGCATAAAATGCGCCTTTTGGCACCCGACAGGAAACGCCTGGAATCGAATTTAATCCATCCACCAACAGTTTCCGTCGTTTATCGAATTCTGCAACCATCATTTTTACGCTATCTTGTGGTCCTTTATACGCTTCAATAGCGCCAATCTGCGCAAAGGTTGTCGGGTTACTGGTCGCATGACTCTGAATTTCACTCATCGCTTTAATAACATCGGTCGGCCCGGCAGCAAACCCGATTCGCCAGCCGGTCATCGAATATGTTTTTGAAACCGCATTAACTACGATGGTTAAATCGTATATTTCTTTTCCTAACGTAGCAATACTGACCTGTTCAACACCGTCATAAACGATTTTTTCATAGCATTCATCTGAAACAACCACGATATTGTTTTTCACGCAGATGTCAGCGATAGCTTCTAATTCTTTTTTAGTATATACGCAGCCGGTAGGATTCGATGGACTATTTAGAATCAGCAGTTTAGTTTTCGGAGTAATCGCTTGTTTCAACTGGTCAGGGGTAATCTTAAAATCATTCTTCTCTTCGGTATTAATTACAATAACATTCGCATCCGCTAGTTTAATCTGTTCCGGGAAGGTTACCCAATATGGCGCGGGGAGTAATGCATCGTCACCAGCTTCAAGAAGCGCTATCATGATATTATATAAAACATGTTTCGCACCGCAGGAAACGATAATCTGCGCCGGAGTATATTCTAACCCATTTTCTTTTTTCAGTTTTTCACAAATCGCTTCTTTTAACGCTGGCAACCCTGCAGCAGGAGTATATTTGGTGAACCCATCTTGAATCGCTTTAATTCCCGCTTGTTTGATATTTTCCGGCGTATCGAAATCCGGTTCACCGACTCCGAAATCAATGACTGGAATCCCCTGTTTTTTCATCTGTGCAGCTTTTGCAGAAATCGCTAGCGTCGGTGATGCTTCGATCCGGGTAGTACGTGCCGCTAATTTCATAGAATAAATCCTCCTAAATGGATTTTATATTGATAACGTAATAGATAATTATAGCTTAAACTAGAGTAACTAACAATATTAACTGATATTAACTACATTAAAACCTAAGTCAAACCACCACGATACGAAGATACTAAGATAAATTGAATAGGATTACTTTGTGTTAAGTGACTTTATGGTTAAATTTGATATAGTATTTTTGATTTATTTTATGATATGCTTTTAATTATTTGAAAAATAATAATGAAAGAACTATACGGGACAAGCGAGTACAAAAGCGTTACACAGCGACAATAATTCGGCAGTAAACTCACCATTAGGGCGTTTGTTTAACTTAAATAATATCAGCAGAAGAGCAAATTCTCCATTGGCGAACTTGCTTCTAGAGTAGGAAAATTAATAAATACATTTTAGCAGATATTTTTAAGTAACTTATCATTCATCAGAAAGGAATACAACAACATGCAAAATGGGAATATACCTGTTTTAATGGTTCAAGGAGAGACGTTACCAGAAACATGGGAGAAAGCGGTACTAGCTTGTTGGGAGCAAGGCGTTGCGATTAAAACTGAATATGATAAGCCGGACGACCCGCCAAGTCGCGATTGTACCATGGTTATGGTTTGTCTCGACCCGTTTAAAGAACCACGAATCCATCGGTCGTTTCCTGCGGGATTAGAAGATTTAGAAATATATCGGCAGGAAGTAGTTGAAGGAGTGCATGACCATTGGATTAAACCGGAAGAAGGGAAATGGACGTATACTTACCACGAACGGTTATTCAATTATAAAATCGGTGGGAAAGTAATTAATCAGATTGAGTATATCGTTAAAAAACTATCAGAAGCGGGATATTCCCGTCGAGCG
Source organism: bacterium (assembly GCA_026416715.1). Classification (NCBI taxonomy): domain Bacteria; species bacterium. The sequence continues at coordinate 8,721 of JAOAEQ010000010.1, read as the reverse complement.
CAAGCGATAACCTGGAACGTATTAACCGACCCGCCAACTGAAGATCCGCCATGTTTACAGCGTGTCTGGTGTCGGTTATTACCCAATGAATCTGGTATCCCGGTTCTAAATATGAATACGCATTGGCGTTCCCGAGATGGATATAAAGCTGCGTTTATGAACATTTTCGCATTAACAGATTTGCAGAAACGAATCGCGAGCCAAATCAGCGATAGGATCAATCAAGAGGTTAAAGTCGGTCGGTATGTTGATATTGCGGATAGTTTCCATATTTACGGCAGTTATTTTGCCGATTTCGACCGGTTCCTGAACACCGTTACCAATCGGACGTTTGAAGAGCGAACCTGGGATTCTGAATTCGCGGAACCGTTTTTCGAAGATGGTAGAAAACGACTCGAAGAAGAGCGAAAAGCAAAATAAAACGTACAATGCAAAAATGTTCAATTAACAATTTTTAATTTAAAATGAATATTGAACATTGAAGTTTAAGCAGTTCTTAGATTTCTGGTTTCCAAATAATATTTTAAGGTCTATATCAAGGTCACAGTATTTTTTCCAAACCGACCGGGATAAGCGCCGTCTTCTTTACTACCGAGGATACCGGCGTAAAGCGCATCAACAAATGACGGAGCATTAGCAACCTGTTTCAACGTTTCTTTAATATTCGATTTCAGTTCATCTTTCCATTGGAGTGCCTGGTCAGACGGAAGCATTTTCGTTCCCCCGAAGAAGCGGAACGATTCTTTAACGGCGTTCAACGTTCCGATCCGCCCGATACCGGTTATCGGTCCGCGAGAATAAACTTCATCTGTTGATGCGATAGTCGCAACGTCAACTCCTAACCCTGCCATTAACGAAAAATGATATGCCGTTGCACTAGCAGACTGTACTTTCTCTTCGGTATGGGTCATAAATCCGATAGGTTCACCAGCCCAAATCGGGATATCAACGAGTTCACGCAACGCGAGAATTTTCGCGGTGTTATAATCAACATAATTCTGTTCCATTTTACCGCTGATAATCATTTCCGGCGAATAACAGATGAGCGGTTTCAATAACGGTTTCGCACCAAGTTTCAACCCGAGCGCAGCCATAATCAGCATCCCCGCGAACGCTTTATATGCCGGAACACCACATAACTCTTCATTAGTCGGGATGTCGAACGGCATATGATATTTTGCGGCAAGTCGTAACGATTCAACGCCGTCAACGGTCAACCGTGCGGGGTCGGTTCCCGCTCCTAACGAACCGTACGCAATATTTATTTTGGTTAAATCCGCACCGAGGAACCCGGCGAGAACAATTATTTCCGGAGTATTCAATCCACGATGCGCTCGAACTGACCATAGAGTTGACGGTAATAACGAATCTTTAATCAAACTTAAATTGGCGTAGGTTATTGGAGTCCCATCAACTGCGTCTGCGAGATAACCGTCAGGCAGTCCTTCCGTTCTTGCGCCCCAAGCGGGGTCGAAATGTAAAACGCCATCAGCTCCCCACGCTTCGCAAACTTTGATATGTACCGCATCCATGATAGGACATCCCGTTCCGTATTGAATAAACACAACCGGTTTTTCCGTTTTATACTGGAGAATTTGCGGATGGATAGTTTTATTCGCCTGCTTGATTAACGTATAGAGTTGTTCGATTTCTTTCCGTTCAATAAGCCGAGTATGTGCCGGTAATTTCCCTTGACGATAGAAATCAACGATAGTTTGGTCGCTTAATTCTAGATATTCCCGGGTGAACGGAAGTGCGGTATATTTTTCGACCGACCCGCCAAGCGATTCTAATTGCGATTCGGTTATTCGCGCACGTTTAATTCCCGGAGACGTTTTTCCTTTCGTCCATTCAATAATTGCATCAGTGATTTTGTTAAGTAATTCTTCTACCTCATTATCTTTAACCGTAAAACTAAACCCTGCGGTTAAATCTCGTTTCTGTTTCGGTTTCCGTTCAAGTCCAACGGAGACTCCTTTCGCCTGTTCAACGAACGCAATAACTTCTTCAATTGGTGTCCGTGGTGGAAAACAAGCGTCATACCCCAGTTGGGTACCCATTTCTGCGGTTACTGCCATCCCGCCGATAGCAAACCGTGATTTATCACGTAACCCTTTCGCTTTAATGAGATTCATTAGGTTACCGAGTAATGTTGTTGCATCATATCCAACGGTTCGACTGATTAGCACCGCATCCGGCTGATGTAATGTAATCGCATCAACGACTTCTTCTGCAAAAACATCCGGCGGTAGTAATATCGTTCGATGTCCACGATCGTCAAGTTTACGTTTGATAAGTTTCAATCCGACATCGTGGACAGGGTCGAGTGGAGCGAGGAGTACTTTCATAATTCTAAAATCTGATTACACTGATTATAGAAACGATTACAGCGATTAACATCTATGTAATCAATATTACTCAATCGGTGTAATCATTATTCTTTTTCTTTTTCTAGCCAGGCGTATTTTAAACCCGGATGATGGATATACACACGAATCCGCACCTGTGCACCGAGCCCGTTATGTTCTAGCGAAACGATATCACCATGTTCCAGATTTAATTCTTTCAATAGCTCTTGAACCAGCTGTTTCGCTTCCAATTCATCCTGGCAGATGAAAAATGTTTCGATATCTATTGCATCGAGTATTTTATTTTTTACGTTCATAACAATGAAAATAACGTAAGAACGGATGAACGAAAGAATATAAATTTCCTATTTAAATTTTTTCTTCAATTCTCAAATTGTTCCGTTATTTAGTGGTTACCCGAGATAAGCAACAACATCGATTTCAATCGCAACATCTTTCGGCAGTTTAGCGACTTGAACGGTAGTTCGCGCAGGATAGGGTTCAGTAAAATAGGTCGCATAGACTTCATTCATTGCAGCAAAATCGAGCATATTCGTTAAATATACCGTCGTTTTAACCACATCCTGCATAGTACCGCCACTCGCTGCTAAAACCGCTTTAATATTTTCAAGCACCTGTTTCGTTTGGTTTTTGATACCACCACCGACAATCGTGTTCGTTTTCGGGTCTATCGGTATTTGGCCGGAAGTATAAATAAATTGCCCGATTCGTATCCCTTGCGAATACGGTCCGATCGCTTCCGGTGCATGGTTAGTCTTGATAACATTTCTTGCCATAAAATAAACTCCTTTTTTTCTTAGAACTACGGGCTAGAGACTAATGATATTACACTACTCCGGCGTATTTGCAGATGATATTAATCAATCCGACTAACGCGCGAACAATAATCCGGGTTTCATTTTCTAACAAATTCCCTTCTTCATCGAGAGTTCCTAATCCTAACGAAATGAAAATATTCGCATCGTAGCCTATGGTAGGGATAATCCCCATTTGTGCTAATCCGGACTGGAGAATATTCGTTCCGGCATACATATCTTCAATCGAGAAAATCGGGATTCCCATCTGGTTATCTTTCCACGTCCGTTCATAATTAATTTCGACTGCAGCACTATTATACGTTTTATTAATTAACAGATCTGGTTGGAATTTCGCCGGGATATTCGAGAATTCCTGTTTAACAATTTCAAATAGTTTATCTACCGGGTCAGTTATCATTTTCGGTTTATCCCGCAGGATTTTTAAAGTCGCAATAAGCCCGACTAACGCTTCTTTTCCCGGATCGTTGGTAACATACGCTGCTTTTCCATACGCAAAACCGGCACCGGAACGATCGCTATGCATCCCAAGCGCTCGTCGAATTGGCACCATCGAATCTTCTTTTCCGATAATCAGACCGACGGTAGGCGCGCCACTCGCTTTATCCATACTATACACCATAACATCGCCACCGAGTTTTCGGATATCCGCGCCGATAAACGGGATACCCCACGCGTTATCAATGATATACGGAACATTAAACTCCCGCGCGATAACCGATAATCCTTTTTGCAGTTCCGGCGTTCCATTTTTATCTTTAGTACCGTACCCATATCCGACCGTATCATAACCGAGCGAAGTTATCGCCGTGAGATAGCAGGAATTTAACTCTGCTACATCTTCGATTTTCTCTAACGACGCTTGTGCATTCACCTGACTCAACAATATTACCGGGTATCCTTTAATTCCATGAACCGGATATTTTGCACCGACTAACGGAACGATAACCGTCGAGAGATTTTCTAATCGTTTTCCATAGAACCCAAGTTCACCAGCGGTAACGCCCCGATCAGCGAATATATCTTTATATCGTGGTGGGAACGGTCTTCCATACGCTCCTTGATGATGCAAATGCCGTTCGTAGAGTGCAATATATCGCGCTTGATAATTATCACCGCGCCCTTGCATCGGCGGACTCGCTAAACAATCGAACGTAACCCATAATGCAGCTTCACAGGTATTAATCGCTGCGGCGTCATATTCGTCACCGTAAACATCTTTAACCAGTTCGCGAATTTCTTCCGCAAGAAACTTATTTTCAATCACTTGCCGACTCGCTTTATCCATCGCTTCTTTCACTTCACGACTTAATAACCCATGACAGCTCGATACCGCACCAGTTAACCCAATTTTCCCTTTCAATGTCGGTGGCAAACCGATATCATCAGCGAATTTTTTCGCTTCAGCGTAAATCTGTGGGATTTGTTTATGTAACTCTTTATACATCTGAAACCGATATTTATAACTAGCCATGATTCTTCTCTCCTAAATAAATATTATTTATTAATTTTCAAATGGCAAAACCCAACAACCAAAATAGTTTCGGTATCAAGTCATTGTGACATTGATTTGACATTGAGATGGTACCATTTGGTATTACACTATATCAAAATGAGAAATATATTTTCTATTTCGGTTTAAAGGATAACTGGGCGCCGAGCGTAAATCCCAATTCTTTGCCGGTTTGCCGTTTTTCCGCATAAACGATAATATTCAGATGATTCGGTAGATGCGTTTCATCGAATCCTTTAATCGTTCCGATAAACTGGTCATTGAGATAGAGTTTATCTCCGACCGGAATAACACCACCTTCAGCTACTTCAAAAAAACAGAGATAGGCTATGCGATTAACCGCTTCTCCAGGTTTCGGCTCGGCTTCATCAGTTAGAATCAGCTCGTGAATTGAGTATTTCGGTACCGCACGGGAATAGGTTGATATCAGCCATAACCCGCGAGATTCCGCCATTGCATCAAGAACGGTTATCACTTTACCGATAACTTCTTTTCGTTCAGCATATGCGGTGAGATTAACGAATTTGGTAGTATCCATTATTAACGCGACGATTACAGCAATTAAATGAATCCGATTACCTAGAGTAAAAATAAATCGCTGCAACCATTAGGTTTTAGAATCGTTGCGAACAACCAATCATTATTTCAAGTTAAGCACCCGATATATTTCATCTACTCCGATATCTTGAATCCGTTGCTGTGTAAATGATGAAAAGTTCGGTTTCGCTTCATCAAACTCTGCGCGACCGCCGTTGAAATAATCCTTGATTTCCATCCAGACCGGATAATCGCCACCGGGACATGCGAGAATATATAAGGTTAACTCAAGTCGTTTAATCCGGTCGCGTTCGGTGCGAATCCGGTCACGTCGAATCTGCAATTTTTCAGATAATATATCTAATTGATTATTAAATAAATAGACTAATCGTGCGGTTTCCTGCCGGATAATTTTTTTCGTTGGTTCATCAAGTCCGAGGATATTCCGTTCAAAATCGGTAGCGTCAAACTGCGCTAAACTGATAATTCGTTGCCAGGTAGCTTTTTCCGGTCCGACCATACTATCGATATACGTTGCTAATTCTCTTATTTTCTGCTGACGCACATCTTCCGGCGATAATTGCGCGCGCTGGAGTTCAGTTAAGGTTCGGTCACGCATCTGTTTCGCGCTCTGCCATCCGGAATAATCCAGATAATTTTCTACAATTTCACTAAACCCGTCATACGCGCGTTCGTAGAACGATTTATCAATCAACCCTTTACTAAAATCAGTTTTTGCGCGCTCGTATATCTGTTGCGCTAACGCTTCTCGTGCCTGCGCAATATATTGGTTAGCGGAGAGGCGGAGTGTACTTAACGGATATTTAGCTGTTATCAGACTAAACCGCTCTAATGCGTTCTCATAATTGCGCTGATTGAAAAAAGTTACTCCTTGTTGAAATATCGGCGTTGCAAACCGGTCATAGATTTCAACCAGTTTACTCCGCGCGAGTGCATAGCCCGGGTCAAGGTTCAATGCGGTTTGTAGTTCAGCAATTGCTTCTTCAAACAACGATTTTTCGATACAGAATAACGCTACGGTATAATGGTCTTTCGGTGAATTCGGGTCAATTTCCTGTGCACGTTGCTGATATTGCGCGCGATAATACAGTTTCCAATCCCCAGCAGGGTCTGTAGCCGTATATTTGGCTAACCATTTCACCGCATCCGCATAGTCCCGTTCACGATATTTCTGTTCACCGAGTTTGAAATACGATTTCGCTAATTCATCTTTAATTTCATAGAATCGCGCTGGAGAAATCTGTTTAGCGGCTTCGAATTCCTGTGCTGCACCGAAATAATTTTCCCGTTGTAAATATACGTTACCTAACGTAATCCGTTTTTCAGCAGATTGCGGGTCGAATTTAACCGCTTTTTCTAAGTATGCTTCCGCATTGTCGAGTTTACCTAGCTGAAGGAGCAATTTGCCCATCATATAGTTTCCGGAAGCGGATTCGGGATAAATATCCAGCGCTTGTTGGACATACATTATTCGCAGATTTAGGTCGGGTTCAGTCATTGATATCTGAACATACACATCAGCCATCTTATTTTGCACCTGCGCAATCCAGCTGGAATCGAGTTCGAACGTAGTAATTTCCGCATATTGTTCCAAAGCGGTTTTGAAATTCCCTTGTTTAACCAATTCATCTATTGCAGTGATTCTATCCGCAATCGATTTTAACCAGATATCTTTAAGAAACTGTTGCGCTTGCGCTAATTTCGCCGCAGCAATCAAACTAGTTGAATCCGCCGCTATCGCTTTCTGGTATGCAGTTACCGCTTTATAATAATCTTTCCGTTCGAAATAATAATCGCCAAAGCGCAGTTGCGTTTCAGTTATCGTTTCTTTGGTCATCGTTGCGATTTGTGCGGTATTAAGTGCAAATGTTCCGGTCGGTGTCATTATTTTCACCAGTCCATTTGATTCGGAGATAATTTCACCGAACAGTTCTTTCCCGCTGGTTAACGTGATTATATCCGCAAACGATGGAATTGAACTAACGGCTACGATACTAATAAAAAGGGACAATACCCATTTACGCATAGTTCGTTACCTCCATATTTATTTGAATACCTTAACGCGAAATACGGTCAATTGTCAACCTGATGAAACCACGTAGCGTTACAAGATGGTAACTGAAAATCAAAAAACAAACCGTGAAATCAGTTGGTAAAATTTGGGATAGATAATACGATTATGCTCCCGAGTTTCAGGATTGCCATTAAGTAAATGCTAGCAATAATTCCGAATATCGGAATCAAAACAATCACTGCGGTTATCGCACCGACCGCTGAACCAATCAAGTCACTCGCATACATTAATCCGCCAGCTTCTTTTCCAACCGCTATCCGCTGAGTTTTGCCATGGTGATACTGATATGCTGCGACACATAATGGAAATTCGCTTCCGACCACACCGCCAATAATCAGGGTTAATAGGGGTAGGATAAATACTGCACTCTCTTGATTCTTGATAGCATTCAAAATAATCGGATTAAGTAAACACAGTAAAAGGATAAATAATTCTGCAATAAGCAGCATTTTGCGTGGCTGATAGTTTGTCAGTTTCGTGCCGAGCAAACTACCGAGAGCTAATCCGAGCATAAAAAGCGCTATGATAAATCCTATCCATTGATATACATATCCATATAGCGCTTGAAATGTATAGATAAAGATTAGTTCTAAACTGATTCCAATACATCCGGTTGAAAGAGCTACCGTAACAATAGCGATCGGATTCTGCCAATGGCGTTTTCTCATCATTACCATAACCAGCAAAATGAAACCGATGCTTATAACCAAAATAATTTGATACAACTTTAGCGTAGCTACAATAGTAAATATTGATTTGATTATCCCTTTACTTTGTTTCACCCAGAGTTGGAGCGTATAGAAATATGCGGTAGGCTGATAATCCTGATTGATAACGATCCCCGCTGGTTTCGCCAATTGTTCCTGGATAAACTTGACCCGTTCCGGTTGAACCACTACTTCAATCATATATTCATTGAAATATTGAGTCGGCAGGTTACGCTTGCGGGCAATCCATCGTGCGATAAGTTCCGGTTGCTTATCAGAAATGATACGTTCATCTTGGCATGCGAAATAAAGATTACGGTCGCCGGGAATAATAACAACCTGATTAAACGCTACTCGTAGCGTGTGATATATTGTTTGATTAAGGTTTAACAGTTCCGGACCAAGATAATTTTCGCCACCAAGCAACCCAATACAGAAAATCCCGGTGTCGGTTAATTTCCCTTGAATTTCCTGAAAAAACTCTTGCGTATAATATCGGTTAACCAGCGCCGTTTTCGGGTCAGTTAAATTAACGATGATAATATCGAATCGTTCCGCAGTTCGTTTCAGATACCGTCTTCCATCCTGATGGATAATTTCTATTCGGGCATCGGATAATGCACTGCGGTCATCTGCGGTTAAATAAGGTTTGGTTACCTGAATCAGGACGGGGTCGAGTTCTAGC